>JANYCV010000214.1 GCA_025360145.1 Acidobacteriaceae bacterium | reverse complement strand
TTTCAACCGGCACGGATCTACGCCGCCACTTCCGCATCAACGAATTCTACGAGCGTGGTGGGCTCGGGAACGGGATCGCCGTTCAAGCGCAATCCTTCGATAGGAAACGGAATCGCTTCACGTATAAGTTGCTCGACTTCCTGCAATGTATCGGCGACGGCAACGCATCCGGGAAGGTCCGGAACGTATGCGCCGTAGTTCGCTGGTCCGTTTTCGATAACGACAGCATACTTTTTCATTTGAGATCCTTCCGGCGCAGGCCCGCTTGATTCAGGATACTGCTAAGTATCGACTCTGAGAGATCGTCACCCGGCTTACCCGCCGTTACTCCCTCAGAATCACTACTACTCGCTCCGGAGCAAAGGCTTTTTCGTGTACTGCGCGGGCAAGGACACGATGTGATCTGCTAGCTCCGTCTGGCCCTGGCGGCGACCCACGAGGCGAACGTAGCCGAGATAATTGCCACGATCGGCCTCAAGCGCCTTGATTTCCGCTTCATTGTCAGGGGCTACCACCCTGTGCCAGTCCAGCCACAGTTGCCAGCCATCGGGCATGGTGTCGGCCAGTTCAATGTCCATGATGCCTGTCCGTTCCCAATGCCGGCGCAACCAAGTCGCCGAATGCAGACTCCAGAGATCCTGGGTCCACCACTCGCGAAGATGCTCGGGAAGGGGACCTTCGATTTCCCGCACCAGCCCAGCACCCGCAATTCCCACCTGGCCTCCTGGCTTTACAAACCGGGCCAGGTAGTTCAGGTACAGGTCGTCCGTCCCGTAGTAGTAGAAGGAATCAATGCACACGATGGCGTCGAAGAACGCCGCGGCGAACGGCAGCGAACGGGCATCGGCGTGGATCGGGAACACGCCATCGTCGACGCCGGCATCCCGGATTCGCTGGATGTTCTCCGAGACGCTGACCCACAGGTCGGTTGCCCAAACCTGCACACCGAATTCGCGGCGCAGAAAGATCGACGATGCCGCCCGTCCGCAGCCGAGGTCCAGCACGCGCATGCCGGGCCGCAAATCCAGCGCTGTCGTGAGCCACTCAGTCACCCAGAGTGAATTCGCCCCTCCGCTGGCGCTGGCCATGACCCATTCAGGGTGGTATTGCGAAGAGCGGGGAAACCGCTCGGAGACGAGCCGCTTGTCTGACGTCACGTGGATCACTCCTCTCGAACGATCACTTGGTTGGAGCCGAACTTATGCTTAGGCTGACGGACCGTGGGCGGCGGCTGTAGTGTCGGGTGCACAGGGCTTCTACAAAGCAGTTGTAGAGCGCCGGTGTCGGCTGACCAGGGAAAAACCCCGGTCGCGGGCGACGATTCGCAGCTGAGTTGCTCATGACACTTGGCTCCACGAATCACCTGGCACTTTGAAAGCGAGAATACCACAAACAGGAAGGCTGTGCGCCTCGAGTCACCGCCGAGGCATGTTTACGAACCGCCTGGCTTGCGATTCAAACTGACCCTGCCCAATGCGCAAACCTCACCCGTCTTGCGCCTCTCACCTTCCAAACGGTCGATGTCAAATCTGACCTGACAACGTGCCAGCGGCCGCGCACTGCTCCTGGATTTTCGTTCACGCCCCCGCGCTAACCTCAAGCCGAAAAGTGAGCTGTGCGTATAGCTGCTGTCCGAAGCGAAGTTAGAAGTGAACCGGCGCAACGCCCTGCGGTCCACCGGACCGCGTACTCCCGAACGCAAGGCCCGAAGTGCGTCCAATTCCGCCACCCGCAATCTCCGCTCCCGCAAGCCCTCGAACTAACGGCCGAAGACCACGAAGCCATCGCCCAAATCTCCCGCCACTTCCGCCCCGGCGCCTGCCCGCAAACACCCGCCGAAGAAGCCGTGTTACTGGACTTCGCCACCGCCGTCCACATCCGTGCTCAAGTTGAACACGCGCTCGACGAAGCGTTTTGTACCAACGAACCCACCGTTACGCCCGTAAGTCACCAATATCAATCCGATACACCTGCCGGCCATCCGGGCTGTATCGCGGATGCGGATCGCACCGCCATTCAGCCGGCTACGGCATCGGAGAAAGAAAGTGCCGAAGCGGCAACTGCCTCCGATCCAAATAAGGATCGTACAGAATCCACCGATTCCCAGGCAGATATGTGCAGCGGTCATTCACCGTCATCACATCCGGCGTCTCCGTCCGATCTTTACACAGATCAAATTTCTCCCCGTTCGAGGGATGGTCCGCCGGAAGGATCCAGCACGAAGAGATTCTTGCAACCGCGATCCCTCCAGCGCAAACAGCAGAGGATTAAACCAGTGCCGCGCGCCGGTGAAATCGCTGTGCCCGTCGGCAAGCCTCGCCGTTTCCCGGTCTTCCCATCCAGAATGTGGGAGACGAACCGGTAGGCGAGCGGTTTTCGAAATCGGCCTCCAGGCCGGGCACTTACTAGCCGAACCAGTGGAATTTTGGTCCTCGTGTAATCGCGCGGACCGGTGGCAGTTTCTAATTCCCAGCCCCATACAGGCTGGCACTGAAAAGGGAGAGAAGGGGGCGTCGCGTGAAGATAGATTGAAAACGTGGAATAATCATACGGCACAACCAACAAATGACAAACATGTGGCAACAGACCTATACCCCCATCATGCAGAGCGTGGCCATGTCTTCCCTGGTCGCTTCGCTCCCCATCTTCACTCTCTTGATTTTGCTCGGCGTTCTACGGAAACCTGCGTGGATCGCCGCCATGTCGGGTCTGGCCGCCGCCATCGCCGTCTCCATCGGAGCTTACGGCATGCCCGTGAATCTGATGTTCAGCTCCATCGGATACGGCGCCGCATTCGGCCTCTTGCCAATTTCGTGGGTAGTATTCTGGGCGGTGGTTCTCTATCGAATCACCGTCGATACCGGGAAGTTTGAAATCATCAAGGACTCCGTCGGAGGCCTCACTCAGGATCGCCGCATTCAGGCCCTGCTGATCGCCTTTGCGTTCGGAGCGTTCATCGAAGGGGCCGCCGGCTTCGGAACACCAGTGGCCATCGCCGCCGCCATGCTGACGGGCCTTGGCTTCTCTCCGTTCTACGCCGCGGGAATTTGCCTGCTTGCCAACACCGCGCCGGTTGCCTTCGGTTCCATCGGCATTCCAGTCGTCACGCTCGCCGGCATCACCGGCCTGCCCCTGGCCGACCTCAGCGCCAACGTCGGCCGCATCTGCGCCCCCATGTCGGTGTTCATTCCCAGCTACCTCATCCTGGTAATGGGTGGAATGCGCGCGCTGCGCGGCGTGTTGCCCGCCGCCATCCTTTGTGGCGTCAGCTTCGCCGGTACCCAGTTCTACGTCTCGAATTTCATCGGCCCGCAATTGACCGATATTCTTGCCTCGTTAGCCGCCATCGGCTCGCTAGTCGTCCTGCTCCATTTCTGGAAGCCAAAAGATTCCTTCACGATGGACGGTGCCGCAAAGACTCATGTGCTGAAGACGCACGAAACCTCAGCCACCTTGGCCGCATGGATGCCCTACATCCTGCTGGTCATACTCGTACTCCTTTGGAGCCTCGATGGCGTAAAGGCAATCCTCAACCAGGCCACCAGCACCTTCGGCTGGCCAGGACTTCATAATCTGATCCAGCGGATGCCGCCCGTCGCCGGCAAGCCTTCGCCCTACGCAGCGTCGTACACGTTGAACCTCCTCTCGGCCTCAGGCACAGCTTGCATGATCGCCGCGTTCCTCTCGGCGCTGCTCCTCAAAATGCCGATGTCGGCTCTGGGTTCCACCATCGCCACAACGTTCCGTCAGTTGAGGTTCTCCATCCTCACCATCGCCACGGTGCTCGGCCTCGCATTCTTGATGAACTACTCCGGCGCCACGGCCACTCTCGGACTTGCCTTCGCCGCTACCGGCGTTCTGTTCCCATTCTTCAGCGCGCTCCTCGGATGGCTAGGCGTCTTTCTCACCGGCAGCGATACTTCCGCAAACGCTCTGTTCGGCAATCTGCAAGTGGTCACCGCCAATACGCTCGGCCTCAACCCGCTCCTCATGGCTGCCTCGAATTCGGCTGGCGGCGTCATGGGAAAAATGATCAGCCTCTCCAGCATCGCCGTAGCCGCCGCCGCCACAGGCATGACACAAACCGACGAATCGAAGCTCTTCCGGTTCACCCTGAAGCACAGCATCTTCCTATCCTGCATGCTCGGCCTCATCGTGGTCTTCTACGCCTACGTGGCGCCGCATTGGGTCCGCTAAACCATGCACAAGGCGCTCCTCGTCGTTCTGCTTTCCTCCTGTGCACTGGCGCAGGAGGAAAGCAGGAACCTTCACCAACTTTTCGACGAAGTCTACAAAGCGGTGCTCCGCGAAAATCCGGAGACCGCAACGCTGTTCGGCATCCTGGGCAGCAACGACCGCTGGTCCGATCTGTCTCCCGAAGGTATCGCCCGCGAGCGCACGATGCTCGAAGGATTCCAGACGTCTCTCGCGGCGATTCACCGCGACCGTCTCAACCCGACCGATCAGCTAAACTACGACATCCTTGGGCGCTTTGCCAGTGCTCATTTGGAACAACGCGATTTCCAGATGTTCTTCATGCTCACCAATCAGATGACCGGCATCCATCTGGTGATTTCCAACACCTTCGAGCGGGCTCCCAAAGCGAGCGTCAAGGATTACGAAGACATCATCGCGCGCATGAAAGCAGTGCCGCGCCTGCTCGATCAGACGAAGGCGATTCTGAACCAGGCAATAGGGAAGGGCGTCACCGCGCCGAAGATCGTTCTGCGGTATTTGCCCGCGCAGATTGCGGCACAGGCTCCCGAAGATCCGAACAAGAGCCCGTTGATGGAAGGCTTCGCAAAAATGCCGGCGTCGATCTCCGCGTCCGATCGCGATCGCCTGAAAACGGAGGCCGCCCGCGTATATCGCGATACCCTGGCGCCCGCACTTCGAGGCTACCGCGGCTACCTGGAAACCACGTACATCCCGAAAGGCCGCGACACCACCGCGCTCACCGGCATGCCAAATGGCAAGGACTGGTATGCAATGCAGGTGCGGCTCATGACTACCACCACCAAGACTCCGCAAGAGATTCATGCCCTCGGTCTAAGCGAGGTGAAACGTATCCGAGCCGAACTCGAAAAGATCCAGAAGGAAGTGAACTTCACCGGGACATTCACTGAGTTCCAGAAGTATCTCACCACCGATCCAAAGTTCCTCTACAACACAAAGGAAGAATTGCTCGAAGGCTACCGGGCCGTTGCCAAGCGCGCCGACCCGGAAATGGTGAAACTGTTCCACGCGCTGCCTCGCATGCCGTACGGCGTACTTCCGATTCCGGACTACGAAGCTCCCGCATCCGCCGCGCACTATACGCCGCCTGCCAAGGACGGCTCGCGCCCCGGCTTCTTCTACGCCAAGACCTACCGGCCGGCCGATATTCCGAAATGGACTATGGATTCGCTCGTCTTCCACGAAGCGGTGCCCGGCCACCACATGCAGTTGGCGCTCGCGCAGGAAAATCCCAATATCCCTGATTTCCGCAGCCTCTGGATTCTCTCGGCCTATTCGGAAGGCTGGGGCCTCTACGCCGAAAGTCTGGGCGACGAAATCGGCTTCTACCAGACTCCTTACACCCGCTTCGGGAAGTTCAATTCAGAGATGTTCCGGGCCTGTCGCCTCGTAATCGACACCGGTCTTCACGCCCTCGGATGGAGCCGCCAGCAGGCGCTCGACTACTTCCGGGAAAATACCGGCGACGACCGTACCTCAGAAGTCGACCGCTACATCGCATGGCCCGGCCAGGCTCTCAGCTACAAGATGGGCGAGCTCAAAATCAGGGAACTCCGCGCAAAAGCCGAAAAGCAGCTAGGCCCAAGATTCAACCTTCGCGACTTCCACGACGTAATCTTAGGCAACGGCGCACTCCCATTCGATCTACTCGAGCAGCAAGTGGACGCCTACTTAAAGAAGGCCGCAAAATGAAAAACTCCGTCAGCTACTTATTGCAAATCGACAACCAGTTGCCAAAACACAGATGGGCCAAGGTGGGGCAGACGCCCCTGTCTGCGCGCGCCTCCCTGTTCGCGCTGCTGAGAGCGTTGTCAACTCTCACATTCCTCTCCTGCGCCCTCTATGCCCAGCCCGCCGGCTACAACTACGACGAAGCGAAAGTAGCCAAGTACACCCTGCCCGGCCTGCAAGCCACCACCCTCGACAACTGGAACAAGATCCGCCGTCCACAAATTGAAAAGCTCTTAGAGACGCAGATGTTCGGCCACAGCCCGGGCAAACCCCAGAAGACCTCAGCAGAGATAACCGGCATAGACAATCAAGCCTTAGGCGGTAAGGCAATCCGGAAACAAGTAACCGTCACCATGACCAACAACGGCAAGACGGTGAAGTTGGACATCCTGATCTACTTGCCCGCAAGCGCCAAGGGCCCGGTCCCGCTATTCCTGGGCCTGAACTTCGGTGGCAATCACACCGTAAACGCAGACGCCGGCATCGTGCTCTCAAAGCAGCTAATCGGTCCCAAGCCAGGCTACGCCCTGGTAAGCGACGAAACCAAAGAGAAAGCCCGCGGCCGCGCAGCCAGCCAGTGGCAAGTGGAGAAGATTCTGGAACGCGGCTACGGCCTCGCAACCATCTACTACGGCGACATCGATCCCGACTACGACGACGGCTTTCAAAACGGCGTCCACCCTCTCTTCTACAAACCTGGCCAGACCAAACCGGCGCCGGATGAGTGGGCCTCGGTAGCCGCCTGGGCGTGGGGCTTGAGCCGCGCCATGGATTACCTTGAAACCGACAAAGCTATCGACCCCCATCGGGTCGCCGTGATGGGCCACTCCCGCTTAGGCAAGGCCACAGCGTGGGCTGGCGCGCATGATACCCGTTTCGCCATGGTGATCCTGAACGAATCCGGCGAAGGCGGCGCAGCTCTCAGCCATCGCAACTTCGGAGAAACCGTGGCGCGGATCAACACCTCGTTTCCACACTGGTTTTGCGGAAACTACAAACAGTACAACGACAATGAAGCTGCGATGCCCTTCGATTCGCACATGATCATCGCCTTGATCGCGCCGCGCCCCGTCTACATCGCCAGCGCCGAGGGCGACCAATGGTCCGACCCGCACGGCGAGTTCTTAGGCGGGCGCAACGCGGACCCCGTCTACGCTCTTTTCGGAAAGAAAGGGTTAGGCACTGATGAAATGCCCGGCCTGCATCAGCCGATCGTGAACACCATTGGCTATCACGTCCGCGCCGGCAAGCACGACGTCACCGCCTACGATTGGGACCAATATCTGGCCTTCGCCGACAAGCATATAAAATAGGACACTCATGAAGATCACCCGCGTTGAAACAATCTATCTGCGCCAGCCCGAAGTGAAGTTCCAGTGTGATAGCGGGCAGGACGCACTCATCGTCAAGGTCCACACGGACGCCGGCATCACCGGAATCGGCGAAGTGGATTCGAATCCGCTGGGCGCCAGAGGTATCATCGACGGTCCGTTCTCGCACACTACGGCCGCGGGACTCGCCAGCCTGGTAGTTGGCGAAGACCCCTTTGAGACCGAGAAGCTCTGGCATAAAATGTATCGCGGCAACATCTATGGCGGACGCCGCGGTGTTGCAATTCACGCCATGAGCGGCATCGACATGGCGCTGTGGGATATCAAGGGCAAAGCGCTCGGGCTGCCAGTTTGGAAACTGCTCGGCGGCGGTTTTCATCAGAAGATTCGCTGCTACGCCAGCTCGCTTTTCGGCCACACTCCAGAGGAAACAGGCAACCTCGCCCGCCGCTATGCCGATCAGGGTTTCACCGCGGTGAAGTTCGGCTGGGACCCCATGGGCCAGGATGCGAAGACCGACGTCGCTCTGGTCCGCGAAGCCCGCAAAGGCCTCGGCGAAGGACCGGATCTATTGATCGACGCGGGCCTGGTATGGGATTCGAAGACAGCGTTACAGCGGGCCATCGCGTTCTCAGAACACGACATCTTCTGGCTCGAAGAACCGCTCCGTCCCGACGACTACGAAGGCTACCGCAAGCTGTCCGAAGCGACGTCCGTACGCATCGCGGCCGGCGAAGAAGAGAGTAACCGCGCCTCGTTCCTCGATCTGATGGACAAAGGACGCGTCGACGTAGTGCAGGTGGACCTGACCCGCTGCGGCGGCTTCACCGAAGCGATGAAGATCGCCTCACTGGCCTGGGACCGCGGATTGCCGGTGGCCAATCACGGCTTTACAACCTACATCAACGTCACCGCTGCACTGCACTGGCTCAATTCGATTCCGAACGCACTTATCTGCGAGTTCGTTGCCGAGGAGGAAACCAACCTCCGCGAATCGATAACCAAACAGAAACTCCGCGCCAAGGATGGCTACCTCGATATCCCGCAGGAACCCGGCCTCGGCATCGAGCTCGACGAAGAGGCAATCGCCCGTTTCAGGGTGTAACCGGCATGGCAACCAAATACAGATACGAAGAATTCACCTGGCCCGAAATTCGCGAGGCCGTCGCACAGAATCGCGTTGCTGTGCTGCCCGTGGGCACAATCGAGCAGCACGGCCCGCACCTGCCATTGGTGGCGGACGTGATAACCGCCACCGAGATGTCCCGGCTGGCGGTCGCCGGAATGCCCGAAGAAGCGGTGCTTCTCCCGTCGGTCTACTACGCCTTCAATGAGCATCACCTGGACTTCCCCGGCACCATCGCGGTGCAGGGCGATACGTTCATCAACTACGTGAGCGATATCGGCAAGAGCCTGGCCCATCACGGTTTCAAGAAGATCCTGCTGGTAAACGGGCACGGCAGCAACGTGCCGTTCCTCGACATCGCTGCGCGCAACATCACCAACCACAGCAACGCCATCTGCGCCATGGTTCCCTGGTGGAACCTGATCCCGAAGGAGCTGTTCACTGAGCTCCGCGAGTCTGAATACCCAGGCGGCATGGCGCACGGCTGCGAACTTGAAACCTCCGTGCTGCTTCACCTCTGCGGCAATCTCGTCCAGATGGAACACGCCTCGCGCGACATTCCCGTGCAACGCTCCGAGTATTTCTACTGGGACCTGCAATCGCCCTCGCCCGTATTCTTTCAGGAATTCTTCAGCCGCTATTCGAAGACCGGCACCTCAGGCGACCCAACCAAGGCGACCGCGGAGAAAGGCCGGCGGTTCGTCGAAGCGGTGGTAGTGCGGATGATGCAACTGATCCGCGAGCTGCGCGCCAGAGAGATCGCTCCGCGCGTCGATCACCACTAACCGGCGAACCGGTACCCGATCCCGCGAATGGTCAGAATATACTGCGGGTACTTCGGATTTTCTTCCAGCTTTTGGCGGAGCCAGGCCACATGCACATCCACCGTGCGAGTAGTGGGAATCGCCTGGTGCCCCCAAACCTGATTGAGCAGTTCTTCGCGCGAAACCGTCGCGTCGCGGTTGTCGATCAGGTACCGCAGCAGCGTGAACTCGCGAGCCGATAGCGCCACGGCGGCTCCATCGCGAAGCACCTCAGCCTTGCGGAAATCGATTCGTACACAGCCAAATTGGTATGTGGTGGACGGCTTGGCCACACTAGGGACGCGCCTCAGCAGTGCCTCTATCCGGGCCATCAGTTCCACCATGTCGAACGGTTTGGTGATGTAGTCGTCCGCACCCAGCTTCAGCCCCACCACTTTGTCCACTACGTGCCCGCGCGCGGTCAACATCAGGATAGGCGTCTCGTTACCCTTCGCCCGCAATTCGCGGCAGATGTCGTATCCGCTCTTCCCTGGAAGCATCACGTCCAGCAGAATCAGGTCGAAGGAGCTGCTGAGGGCCATCGCCAATCCCTCATTGCCATCCGGCGCCGTCTCCACCTCATAGCCTTCCATGCGGAAGCGGTCCGTCAACGTGAGAACCAGTCCCAACTCATCTTCGACCAGCAAAAGTCGTTTCAGCACTAATTGGCCCCAACCGTCTCGTTTGCAATCGGAACGTAAAGCGCGAAGCACGTGCCTCCGCCTGGAACTCCGGATACCTTCACCCTTCCCGAATGTTCTTCAATGATCTTCTTCACCAGGCTAAGCCCCAAGCCCGCACCGTGAACGCGAGCTTCCACTGCGTCGCGGCTGCGATAGAACGGTTCGAAAATATGAGGCAAATCGGCTTCCTTGATCCCGGGCCCTTTGTCTTCCACTCTGATCCGCAGATACGGGCCGCTCTTGTTCTCGCCGCGATCGGCGAACACCCCAATCCAGCCGCTCTCATGCGCATACTTGGCGGCGTTGCCTATCAGATTCTTGATGCACCGCTCCAGTGCGCCGGTATCCGCCATGATCTGCGGCAGGCCGGGTTCCACTACGCTCTCCACCTTGCAATGGGCCTCGTACAGAGCGGACTCGCACGCTGCCACGGATCGCTCCACCACATCGTTCACGTCCACCGGTTGCAGGTCGTAGTGGGTCCAACCCGATTGCGCGCTGGAGAATCCCAACACTTGCTCCACCAGTTCGGAAAGACGCCGGCCCTCTTTCCGGATCACGTCGCCGTAGTGTTGCGCCTTCGGATCGGACGTTACGACGCCGTCGGCTAAATTCGCTCCCGCCGAACAGATGACGGCCAGCGGAGTGCGGAATTCGTGCGAAATGCCCGCGACGAATTCCATCTGCGTCCGCAGCAGTCTTTGCGCCCTGCGGGTGGAGATGATGATCATCAGAATGCTGGCACCCAGCAACAGTAGCACCACTGAACCGATGACCAGATTGCGAAGTCGCGCTTCGCCCACCACCGCTTCCAGAGAGCCAGCACGGTGATTCACCACCAATTGCCATCGGCCCCGATCCAACCTGGGCGCGCGAGCGGGGCCTTGCCCGAATCGTGCGAATCGCTCGGCCCGCTGATCGAAAATGCTCACTACCGCGTCCCCTTTCAGTGGAGCGGTATGCGATCGCTTCGGATCTGAACGATAGAGAACCACCCGCGGATCTGCCCGCGAAACTACATCCACCTCGTAGTCGAGCCCGTCGGCATGGCCGAAATGCCTCTGAATCATCGCAGCAAGAAACTCGCTTCCAAGGAAGTCCAGGTTCAGTTCGGTGATGGACCAGTGCGTGACGAGAGGAAACTGCCCCGATGGTCCCGATTGTCCGAACATCCGGGCGCGGGATGGAGCCGAAATCAATGGCGTTGCGATGACCGGACTCTCCTCTGCCGGGGATGTCCGGGCGATCATTCTCCCGGCTGCGAAGCTGGTGAGGCGCTCGCGCGCGGATGCAAAATCCGCGGGCCACCCTGTCTTCTCGAAGTTACCGGTTTTCGGATCGAAGCAGGTAAGCTGCGGACTACCACCCGATTTTGAGATTTCCGCCAGGCAACCTCGCCGGAAGAGTTTGGGATACTGCGTGGTCCTGTGCCATTTCTTGTACTGCCGCGTGTACTCCTCGGCCATCTGATTGGGATCGACCTCGAATCCTCGTTGAAACGAGATCGACGCATTCGCCAGTTCTTGAGCCACTTCGTGGTCAAAGTCTTCGGCAAACCGCGTAGTGATCTTGAGCAGATTGGCCTGCATGCGCTCGCGCTCGGCCTGGCTCACTTGGCCCACCCAGCGGTATTGCAGCACCGCCAGCACCGGCAACAACAGCAGCACCGCACACATCAATCCAAGTGATAATGCCGCCTTGCCGGGCCATCTCCGCATAGTGGAAATTATACGTGGATCATCGGTTCGATGCGCGGACCTAAGCCACATTCGCCAGCCGGACGCGCAGCGTGGAGTAGGCCCGGAATGCTAGCGATTTGATCGCCAGCGTGGAGCAACCCATCGCTTCCGCAATCTGCGTGTACTCCATTTCGCGGTACTTGTGCATGAAAACCACTTGCCGCTGGCGCTCCGGAAGATTCTCAATCGCTTGACGAATCGTGTCCAGGCGGCCCTGCCGGATAATGTTGAACTCCGCTCCAGGCTTACCGTCCGCCACCTGCCGCTGTTTGCCCCGAGGCGTTATCTGATCGAGGCTCGTCTGGTCCTTCTCGTGCTTGATAGAGCGGATGTAGTTCAGGCCCGTGTGCATCGCAATCCGGTACAGCCACTTATTAAACGGCGCACTCGCCTCGTAGGCTGCGCGGTAGCGGTAAATCTTGAAGAAGACCTCCTGTGCCAGTTCTTCGGCAATTGCCCAGTTTTTTACCATCCGGAAGAGGAAGTAAACAATAGGCCGCCGATGCTTCTTCACCAAGGTTTCGAGCGCAACTCCATCCCCCAGTTTGACGCTAAGCATCAGGTGAGCGTCCGCTCCTAAAGTGTCGATAGCCTCATGCGAAATCTCTGAAACGCAATTCATGATGCTACTTAAGACGTACCCTCTAACTTCTGCAAGGTTAAAGTTGCGAAAAAACATCGTTAAGAATGTAAAACCCATAAACCTGTGAGCCCAACCAACTAATCCGGAACCCAGCCTGAAGTAGTCGCCGCAGTTTTCAAAAACTTTCTACAACGGCTAAACAGCGACGCTATCCTGAACATTCCATCACGTTAGGCTCGTCATGCATTGGACAATTCTTCATGAGTCCCTGTGAATTGCAGTTCGGTGTGACAGAATATCAGGATCTAGCTCAACTCCGAGTCTGGCGACACCATCGCCGCGGGAAATCGGATAAAGCAGCCGTGGAGGAATGTAGAATCATGACCGGTCGACTAATGCGGGTATCCGTGGCTGGAGTTCTAACGATCCTGTTCGCAATGTGGCTGCCTGCGCAGACCACCGGTACCGTGGAAGGAACGGTGGCCGACAGTTCCGGGGCGCCCGTCCCGAAGGCGATTGTCATCGTGCGCAATAACGCTACCGGCGTGGAAGTTCGTTTGACCACGAACGAGGTCGGCTATTTTCGCAGCGCCGACCGCCCCAGCGGCCCTTACAGCATTGAAGTAGACCATCCGGGTTTCAAGCGCGCCAAAGTTTCCGGCATCAAGCTCGACGTAAATTCACAAGTCCGGCGCGACCTGGAACTGTCCGTCGGGGAGGTCAGTGAGAGCGTGCAGGTGCAGGCCAGCGCAGTGCAGGTGAACACCAGCAACGGCACCGTGGCCACCACTATCACCACGGAGCAGATTCACACGGCGGTCCTCAACGGGCGTAACTACTCGCGGCTCGCGATGCTTGTGCCCGGCGCAGTATACAGCTCCGGATCGGACGAACTAGCCGGCGCCGGTTTGTCGCAAACAGGGTCGCCGGTCTCAATCAACGGCCTGAACAACAAGTCGGCGGGCTGGTTCGTCGACGGCGCCTACGACATGAACGTCGGCAACGGCGAGGCGAACACTCACGTGCCGCCCATCGACAGCATTGGCGAAGTGCAGATTCAGACGGCGAATTATAGCGCCCGTTACGGCACCACCGGCGGCGCAGTCATCACCTCCGTCACCAAGAGCGGTACAAGCGCGTTCCACGGCAGCGCCTACGAATATCTTCGAAACAACGTGATGGATGCGCGCAATTTCTTCGCCCAGAGCAATCCGCCGCTGCGACAGAACCAGTACGGCTTCTCCATCGGCGGTCCGGTGCTGCTGCCGCACTATAACCACGATCGGAACAAGACGTTTTTCTTCTGGAATGAGGAATGGCGCAAGCGCAGAAACGCGCTTACCAGCCTCACCACAACGCCAAGCGATGCGTTGCGCGGCGGCAGCTTCCAGTCTGAAGTGGCGCGCACCGGACGGCCGCTGCTCGATCCCGCCACGGGCCAGGCGTTCCCCAACAACACCATTCCCGCTAGCCGTATCAATGCGAACGCGGCTCTGCTGCTGAAGACCTACATCCCGCTGCCCAACTACTCGAGCGGCGGCTTTCTCAACTACATTAACAACGGCGTGGCCAAGCTCGATACGCGCACCGACACGGTGAAGGTGGATCACAACCTCACTGATCGCATCCGCTTCTCATTCGTGATCTCGAACGACGCGATCAACGTCCTGCAGCCCGATGCCGGACTCGGCGGCTCTCCGCTCCCTGTGCTGCGCCAATATGAGAACACGAAAGGCCGCGTCATCAATGCGTCCTCCAACATCGTGCTCAGCCCGCACAGCGTGAACGAGTTCAGCTTCTACCAGAAAGCCTTCGATATCAACCTGATCTTCCAAGGGGATGGCGCGTCGCCTGACCGGCCGGCTGGTCTGAATATCAAGGACTTCTTTGCGGGCGCCAACACCCGCAACCAGACGCCTGTCGTCTCGTTCGCCCAGGGATGGGCCGGCATTGGCACCAACCTGCTGCCGCTTCGCCCTGCCCGTGACAACAACTTCATGATCGCCGACCATTTCAGCTATGTGCTGGGCAAGCACACCCTTCAGGCCGGCGTTTCGATCCTGAGGTATTACAAGACTCAGTCGGCCTTCAACAGCACGCAGGGAAACTACAACTTCGACGGCTCATTCACTAATCACCCCATCGCGGATTTCCTGCTCGGCTCGGCCCGTACGTATACACAGGGCAAGGAGCTGTTCACCCGCAGCTATGCGTTTGTGCAGACCGAAAGCTATTTCCAGGACGATTGGCGCGCCACGCGAAAGCTCACGTTGAACCTAGGCTTCCGCATGTTCATCATTCCGATGACCCATGTGGAAGACAACCTGATGAGTTCGTTCCTGCCTTCCGCCTTCGATCCGGGCAAGGCCCCGGCCATCAGTCCGGCTGGCATCCTGATGCCAGGCCCCGCGTATGACCCCCTAAATGGAATCGTACGGCCCGGGCAGAACGGCGTGCCGCGCGGCTTTGCAAATACCTTCTATGGTCCCGCGCCCCGCTTCGGTTTCGCCTATGACCCCACAGGCAACGGCAAGTTCTCCATTCGGGGCGGCTATGGTCTGTCCTATCTGACCAGCGGCACCAACCAAAGCTCCCTCGTCAACAATCCTCCGTTTAACCAGAATATCCAGTTGCAGAATGTCTTCCTCGACGATCCGAGCGGCGGCACTCCCAACGCTCCCCGCCCCACCGCGCTGAACGCGTTTTCGCCCGCGTTTAAAAGGCCGATGGTCGCATCCTGGAGCTTAACGCTGCAAAAGGAACTGCCCGGACAGATACTGGCTTCGGCCGGCTATGTCGGCACCCGCGGCACCAATTGGGAGGTCTGGATCGATCGCAACGCGCCTGTCTTCGGCGTCACTCCCGGCGGCTACAATTTCGACCCCAGGCTCAACACCTCGGGGTTCAACAGTAACCTGCTGCGGCCCTTTGCCGGCTATGGCAGCATCACTCAATTCAATTCGGGCCTGACGTCCACCTACCATTCGCTTCAGACCTCCGTGCAGCGGCGCTTCGCGAATCACCTTGCGCTACAGGGCACATATACCTGGAGCAAGGCTCTCGGACAGGCCCAGACGCGCCGTGACATGCGTGTTCAGAATCCGCTCAACTGGTCCGCCGACCGCGGAATTGAAGACTACGATCGCGCGCATGTCTTCACCATGAACTACATCTATGAGCTGCCCTTCCTGCGCAATGTGAAGAGCTTCTGGGGCCAGGTCTTTGGCAACTGGGAACTGAGCGGCATCATCACCGCCCAGAGCGGTCTCGCGCTCGCGCCTGGACTCTCACTCCCCACCGCGGGCCTGGCCACCCGCCCCAATGCCACCGGCGTTCCGGTTGCCGGCCAGCGGACTAAGAGCAACTGGTTCAACACCGCCGCATTCGCCGCGCCCGCCTCGGGTATGTACGGCAACGCGGGTGTTGGTGTGATCCGTGGACCCGGGTTCGTTATCCTCGACTCCGCACTCGCCAAGAAGTTCCTGGTGCGGGACAAGGCGCACTTGAGTCTGCGGGGCGAATTCTTCAATACGCTCAATCACACCAATTGGAGCGGCGTCAGCACCAGCCTTGGGAACGGCACCTATGGCCAAGTGACAAGCGCTCGCGATCCCAGGCGTCTACAGGTAGCGCTTCGCTTTGACTTCTAGGCCCCCACTCCTTTTCAGCTGTCCCTGTGAAGTGTACTTCGTGATTCGCCACCAACAGCGCCTGCATTTGCTCCCGGTTTAGCTCCTCTGGATCCTTGCTGCTGACGATCACTCCCCAATTTGACAGGATCTTTCCTCTCCAGTCTCATCGCGCATTGGACAATTCTGATTTACACAATCCAAACACTGTGTGCTACTATGACGAAGTACGTCAGCACTCACGGGGACGTAGCTCAGTTGGTTAGAGCGCCGGCCTGTCACGTCGGAGGTCGCGGGTTCGAGCCCCGTCGTCCCCGCCATATCCTCCCTAGGCAGCAATGCCATGAAACCTCATGAACGATCCGCTCAATCAACCGAAAATCCATCTGGTCAACACAGCAGACTACCGCGAAAACTATGCCAACAGCGTACAGATCCGCGCCAATCTCTGGGACTTCTTTCTGCTGTTCGGCACACTGAGCCAGACATCGCCTGAGGCGGTGTCCATTCAGAATTTTCAGGGAATCTACTTCAGCCCGCAGCAGGCCAAGGCGCTGTTGAACGTATTGCAGCAGAACCTTTCGCAGTACGAATCCACTTTCGGCGAGATTCGCCTTGAGCCGCAGACTCCAGGCGGCGTCATCCAGTAGCAACAGATCCCGATGCCTCAGCGTCAACCGCGGCTGGGCTCCTATCTGCTGTTCGCGTTCGGATTCGGGTGCGCCATCTTCGGCGCCCACTTCTCTACTCTCCACCTGCCTTATTTTTGGGATGAACTGGGTCAGTTCGTTCCAGCAGCGCTGGATATTCTGCACGACGGCGCCTGGATTCCGCACTCTACCACTCCAAATGTACATCCACCCGGCGTGATGGCGTACCTCGCGCTGGTGTGGCGTGTGATGGGTTATTCCATTGAGGCCACGCGGGTGGCAATGCTGCTGCTGGCTACGGCGGCCGCTCTCACTATCTTCCTGCTGGCGATTCAGATTTGCCGTCCGCTGAAGGGTGCGCCTGCGTTCTCGGCAGTGGTGCTGCTGCTTGCTTCTCCGCTTTTCTATACACAAGCGATGCTGGCGCAATTGGACATGCCCGCGATGCTGTTTACAGCGCTTGCACTGCTGCTGTTTCTGCAAGACCGGACGCGCGGTTGCGTTCTCGCGTGTGTGGCGCTAGTGCTAACGAAAGAAACCGGGGCGCTCGTGCCGCTGGTGTTTGGGGCATGCCTGCTCCGCGAGCGCCGCACCCGCGAGGCAGTATGGTTTGCCGCGCCGCTGGTGTTGTTGGGCATCTGGCTGATCTATTTGCGCCAAGGCACTGGCAACGCGCTGGGTAATAGCGAATTCGCCCGCTACAATCTCTTCTATCCATTGCATCCGGCGCGGCTTTCAGTAGCCCTGTTCCGGCGCTTCTACTACGTCTTCATCGACAATTTGCATTGGATCGGAACCGTGGCGCTGGTTCTCGCTTGGAAGCGTACCAATATATTTCGCGAGCGCGCATGGGCGGTTTGTGGCGTGCTGCTTCTTGGACACATGGTGATGGTCAGCGTGCTGGGCGGCGCTACACTCGAACGCTATTTGCTGCCGGTGATTCCGCTGTTCTATATAGCGGTCGGCGCTGCGTGGTCCGTTATCGATAAACCATGGCGAAGGGGTTCGCAGATCGCGATGACGGCCGGATTAATCGCCGGGTTATTTTGGAATCCTCCGTGGCCCTTCCCGTTTGAAAACAACCTTGCGCTGGTCGATTTCGTCGCGCTGCAAAAGGACGCCGCGGGGTTTGTGGAATCGATATATCCGAATGAGGCCGTGGTTAGCGTGTGGCCGTTTACCGATGCCATCCGGCGGCCGGAATTCGGATATGTCAGCCGCCCTCTTATTGCAAGAAGCATCGAAGATTTTCACTTGCGGACCGTCGCCTCTTTGAAGGATGTACGTCTGCTGGTGGTCTATTCGCGGACCTGGGAACCGCCTGTAAGTGTGCTGCGTATTCCCATGGTCGCGCGCTATCTGGAACGATACTATTCCTACGACAAACAGATCACGGGAGATGAGATTTCCGGCCGCTTGGGACTCACCTCGGCCGCGCGGTACACCCGGCGAGGCCAGTGGATTGAAGTCTACGTCCGCGGCCGTTGAGTCATACTGTTTCCTGATGATCAATTCTCGACTCGAAGAGCTTCGCCGCCGTCACGCAGCCGCTGAGGCGGGTGGCGGGCCGGAACGCCGTGAACGGCAGCACAAAGAAGGAAAGCTGTCCGCGCGCGAGCGGGTGGATTTTCTGTTGGATGAAGGCACATTCGAAGAACTCGATAAACTGGTGCGCCATCGATGCCGCGATTTCGGCATGGACGATCAGGTTATCGATGGCGACGGGTTCATCACCGGACACGGCCTGATTCACGGCCGGCAAGTATTCGTCTTCGCGCAGGACTTCACGGTCTTCGGCGGATCCCTCTCGGAAACGAACGCGCTGAAGATTTGCAAAGTAATGGATCTGGCTCTGAAGACCGGCGCGCCGCTCATCGGCCTGAACGATTCCGGCGGCGCACGAATTCAGGAAGGCGTTTTGTCGCTTGGCGGATACGCCGACATCTTCCTGCGCAACACGCTGTCGAGCGGCGTGATCCCGCAGATATCCGCTATCATGGGGCCATGCGCGGGTGGTGCGGTATACTCCCCTGCTATGACGGACTTTATCATGATGGTAGAGAATACATCTTACATGTTTGTGACCGGGCCTAACGTCGTAAAGACTGTGACCCACGAGGACGTGACCAGCGAAGAACTTGGTGGAGCTATGACACATGCGTCTAAATCAGGCGTGACCCATTTCGCATATGCCAATGAGGTAGAATGTATCAATGGCATCAAAAAGCTCTTCAGCTATGTGCCTCAGAACTGTGAGGAAACCGCTCCGGCTGCCGAATACGAAAGCGGCAACGAGTGGCGCGAAAAACTAAATAGCATCATCCCGGCT
>JANYCV010000178.1 GCA_025360145.1 Acidobacteriaceae bacterium | reverse complement strand
ATGTGGGCCTTAACATATTGTATTTCAGAAATAAGGTAAGCTGCCTGCGTCGGGCTACTTGATTCCTAGCTGCCGCCGGTCTCCTCCAGTGGAGAAGGTCTTGTCCACGGAGATGGTCACCGTGCCTCCGCTGGCGGGCTTCGTAGTCAGCGTATAGCCGCCCGGTTTGTCGTAAATCTTGTCTTCCAAAATCACCCCGTCCAGCGCAAGGGTCACACGCCGCGCGGGCGCTGCATCAGGGATGTTAAAAACCACGTGCAGCGACTGCGGCTCCGGTGGAGGCTTCAACAGGACCACCGCCCGATCCCCCATCCACCGCCACGAAGTCTCGGCGCCGAACAGTCCGCTAACGATCTGGTTCTCCGCCTCCGGTGCATTCATCGTCAGGTACGATTGCGTGGGCTTGCGCTCAACAACCACCTGAGCCCTCACGCGATCAATCGGCTGCGTCGAAATATCGAACGGACGGAAGCCCGCGGACGCTGTGGAGTAACCCGATTTCGAACCGAGGGCGATGAGCCGGAACGGCAACCTCGGCGTGATCTCGCGCTCCGCCAGCGTCACCAACTGCCCGCCTCCCGTAGTAACGGAAACCGGATAGCCGAGATCGCTCGAGATCACCAATTCACCGGGCCGCAGCGCCTGCCCCAACATCACCGGAAGACCGCCCTCCGATTCAACATAGAACTGGGTCCACTCGCCGTTGATCCAGGTCCGCCTACCAACGATCTGCTCGTGAAGACCGTTCACAAATTGCCGGTAGCCATCCCAGTGCTGATAGTTCACCAGCGCCAGCGCAAGACTCAGAGCCAGTTGCAGCACGAACGCCGGCCGGACCCATCGAAGATCGCGAACAGCCAGCAGGACGACAGGCGCAGCCATCGGCAACAGGTAGCGCGCAGAGCCAGCAAAGAAGATGACCAACGCCCCAGCGAAGAAGATCAGCACCCACGCTTTCAAAAACTCCGGCCGCCGCTCGATGCAGGACGCCAGCACCATCACGCCGACCCCGAACGAAACCCAGAACAGCGGGTTGGCATCAACGAAGATCCCGGCAATTCCGGCCACAACACCGAAGATCCAGCGCTTCCGGAACGCCAGCGCTGCCAGCAGAGGGAACACGATCCATCCGGTATGCACGGTAAGTGCAGCGGCGTTCTTTAGCTTGTTCGCTATCTGCTGCAGTCCGTAGGTTTGAAAATAACCAGCCAGAACCGTCGCCGGAATAGTGCCGCTCGACTGCTTCTCATAGAGTTGAAACAGCACTACGACAACCGGCGTGGCCAGAACGCCCAACCACCCTGGACGCCATGCCCGATCGCGCTCCCAAAGATAGTACGCCAGGATTGGCGCCGCTACGATTGCCTGATAAGCAGCCATTGATGCAAACGACAGGCCCACGGCACTGGCGGCCAAAATCAGCACGGATCGCCGGTCGACAGCCGTAACAAACAGCGCGAAGCCGAGCATCCAAAACGCCAGGAATGGCAGGTCCGATTCGAACGATGTTCCGTTGATCACGAACGCCGGAGTGGCGATAAAGAGCATCGTCGCCCAGACCGGAGCGCACGAAAACCTCCGTGCCAGCGCAAGCATGGAGAACGCGGCGATCAGTGAAAAAACAATGTACGCCGCGTGAAAAGAAACTTCGTGGACATCCCCAAAGAAGGCGAGTAACGCCGCCAGCACCCAGGCATTCAACGGCGGATGCGGATACCCCTGCATCCGCACCATCTGCCCTTGAAAGGCGTAGGCAATGTGCGTCGGATGCAACGGGTCGATCTGCGCGTGCTGCGCCATCGCCAGATACTTCACATCGTCGCCCTGAACTGGCTGATTTAGAAACGGCAGGCGGATCAGCAGCACCAACGCGGCGATTAGGAGTATTTGACGAAGCATTTGGGCGGAATGCCCATTATCCTAAATCCGGCAGTTCGACTGCTGCGCCTCGCATCAAGTCACTGAAATGCCTCAGGATTTCAACTGCTCCGCAGTTCACCATGCGGGTGATAACCGATTCTATTGCATCTGCTTGCGGCTAAGGGTCTATTCGATTTTGAGTGGCTTCAACTGCCAGATTTAGGATTATCAATCAGCCGCTTTGCCCACCGCGGCTTGCGGCCGCCAGCGGACAATCGGTTTGCGCGCGGCAGTCACTTCATCCACGCGGCTGGTGCGCGTGAGATACGGCGCACCCAACACTAATTGCGGATCCTCATCCACTTCTTCGGCGATAGAGATAAGCGCTTCCACGAACAGGTCGATCTCGCGTTTGCCCTCCGTCTCGGTAGGCTCAATCATTAGTGCCCCGTGGACAATTAGCGGGAAGCTCACAGTATATGGATGGAAACCGTAGTCGATCAGGCGCTTGGCAATGTCGCCTGTCCTGACGCCTTTCTTCGCCTGCCTGTCGTCGCTGAAAACGCACTCGTGCATCGAAGGCGCTTTGTACGGCAAGTCGTAATACGGTTCCAGCATCTTGCGAATGTAGTTCGCATTCAGCACCGCATCCATGGTGGCGCGGCGCAGCCCATCGCCGCCGTGCGCCATGATGTAGGCCAGCGCGCGGACCAGCACTCCGAAGTTGCCGTAGAACGCTCGCACCTTCCCGATGGATTCCGGCAGATCGTAATTGAACGCCCACTGATCGCCTTCGCGCTTCATCCGCGGATAAGGCAGAAACGGTTCTAGATGCTTTTTCACGGCAACCGCGCCGGAGCCCGGTCCGCCGCCGCCATGAGGAGTGGAGAACGTCTTATGCAGATTGAGGTGCATCACGTCCACGCCGAAATCGCCGGGCCGCGCGATGCCCACCAGCGCGTTCATGTTCGCGCCGTCCATATAGACAAGGCCGCCCTTGGCGTGAACGATCTTCGTGATCTCAACGATGTTCTCTTCAAACACGCCGAGCGTATTGGGGTTGGTGATCATCAACCCGGCGACGGTTTCATCCATTGCCTTTTCAAGCAACTCCACGTCCACCAGGCCTCTGGCGTTCGACGGAATATTCTGCACCGCGTATCCGCACATATGAGCGGTAGCGGGGTTGGTGCCGTGCGCCGAATCCGGAATGAGAATCTTCTTCCGCGCATCGCCGCGCTTTTCCAGCAGCGAACGGATCAGCATGATCCCCGTCATCTCGCCATGCGCGCCGGCAGCGGGTTGCAGCGTGACGGCATCCATTCCGGTAATCTCAGCCAGGCATCTTTCCAGTTCGGCCATGATCTCCATGGCACCCTGAGAAAGCGACTCCGGCTGATACGGATGAGCCCAGGCAAGCGCCTCGGTCCGGGCCACAAGTTCGTTCACCCTGGGGTTGTACTTCATGGTGCAGGAACCGAGCGGATACAAACCGAGATCGATAGCGTAGTTCCAAGTGGAGAGGCGGGTGAAATGCCGGATGGTCTCCACCTCACTCACTTCGGGAAATCCCTCGATTTCATCGCGCACATGTTCCGCACCCAAAACCGTTTTCGGATCGACCGCCGGAACGTCCAGCGGGGGCAGTTGATACCCCTTCTTACCGGGCGAGCTGGATTCAAAAAGCAGCGGCTCGTTCTGCGTCAGATGTGGTCTTGTTTTGAGGATCATTTCAGAATGCACTCTTCACTTCATCCATGTGCCGGCGCTTGTTCATCTCGGTAGCGCAAAGCAGCATGCAATCTTTCAACTCCGGATAAAACTTTCCTAGCGGAAGGCCTCCGATGATCTTCTTCGCGAGCAGCTTTTCATTCACAACATCGGGCCCGGTACCGTTACACTTCACAACGAATTCATTGAAGAAAGGCCCGGCAAACCGCTTCTCTATTCCATCAGCAAGATAGTGCGCCTTGGCCAGATTCTGTTCCGCCAGCTCGCGCAGCCCTTCCTTGCCATAGACGCTCATGAAGACGGTGGCCATCAATGCGATGAGTGCCTGATTGGTGCAGATGTTCGACGTCGCCTTCTCACGGCGGATGTGCTGTTCCCGCGTGGAGAGCGTGAGGCAAAACGCACGGTTGCCGCGCGAATCTTTCGTCTCCCCCACAAGCCTGCCCGGAATCTGGCGGATGAACTTTTCCTTCGTGGCAATGATGCCCGCGAACGGGCCTCCGTAACTCGGCGTGATCGCGAACGACTGCAATTCGCCGGCGACGATATCGGCATCGCGCGGTGGCTCCAGCAGTCCAAGGGAAACCGCTTCAGTGAACACCATGACGAGCAGCGCGCCATGCTTATGCGCCAGCGCCGCCGCAGCTTTGATGTCTTCCACAATGCCGAAAAAGTTCGGCGACTGCACGATCACCGCAGCCACCTTGTTGTGCAAGGTGCCACTGAGCTTTGCTTCGAGGTCTGCCAGATCCAGCGCGCCCGATTCGGAATCGTATCCGAATTCGGTGATCGGCATCCCCTGATGCTGGGCGTACGTTCGCAGCACTTCGCGATATTCGGGATGGACAGTTCTGGAAGTTAGTATCCGGTCGCGGCCGGTAATGCGGACTGCCATCATCGCCGCTTCCGGCACCGCCGACGATCCGTCGTACATGGAAGCATTGGCGACTTCCATTCCGGTCAACTGGCAGACCATCGTTTGAAATTCAAAGATGGTGGTCAGCGTTCCTTGCGCAATCTCCGCTTGGTAGGGCGTATAGGAAGTGAGGAACTCGCCGCGCGAAACAACGGTATCTACAAGCACCGGGCGGTAGTGGTAATAGACGCCCGCGCCAAGGAAAGAAGGGTATCCGGTGGCGTTCCGGTCCGCCTGTTCACGAAAATAATCGACGATCTCGTATTCGGACTTCCCATTGGGAATGTCAAGCGCACGATTCAGTTTTGTATCGGCAGGCAGATGGGAAAACAAATCTTCGAGCGAGCCTGCGCCGCAAACTTCCAGCATCTCGCGGCGTTCCGACTCCGACTTCGGTAGATATCGCAATTCAGGCTTTCTCTCCTACGTAGATTTGATAGTCCGCGGAGGAAAGCAGGTGCAATAATTCATCCGGCGCACTGAGGTGCAGCTTCACCAGCCACGCCGCGCCGTGTGGATCTTCATTCAGCTTTTCCGGGCTGTTGGTGAGCAGTTCGTTCACTTCCAGAATCTCGCCCGAGACAGGCGAATAAACGTCGGAAACGGCCTTCACCGATTCCACGGAGCCAAGCGTTTTCCCTTGCGCGACAACCGTGCCCGCACGCGGCAGATCAACGTAGACGATGTCGCCAAGCTCGCCTTGTGCATGGTGGGTGATGCCGATGGTTCCCACGCCACCCTCCACGGACACCCATTCATGTTCCTTCGTATACCGAAAGTTTTCTGGATACATATCTTATTTTGCCCGCCTATAGAAAGGAGTTGGAACCGTTACTGCGTCCACTGGCTGATTGCGAATCATGATCTGAATGGTACGTCCCACCTCTGCGGCTTCCAGCGGCAGATAACACAATCCTATGTTTTTGTTTAATGTCGGAGAGGGTCCGCCGCTGGTGACGAAGCCGGCAGGCTTACCGTCCAACCACACTTCATACCCGTCGCGTCCGATGCCGCGTCCAGTCATTTCGAAGCCTATCAGTTTCCGGCTGAGTCCGTCCGCTTTCTGCTTTTCAAGGGCCGCTTTGCCGACGAAGCCGTCTTTATCGAACTTCACAATCCAGCCGAGGTCTGCTTCGAGCGGATTGATGGACGCGTCGATCTCGTGACCGTAGAGAGCCATTTTGGATTCGAGCCGCAGCGTGTTTCGTGCTCCCAGTCCACACGGCTTGATACCGAATTCCGCGCCGGCTTCAAGGATCTTGTCCCAGATTCCAGATGCTTCATCAGGAGCGATGTAGATTTCAAATCCATCTTCGCCGGTGTAACCTGTCCGTGCGATACGCGCCCATGCGCCGGCGACTTCGCAGTCCGTGAAGTGGTAGTACTTGATGGACGCGAGCGGTGTCGCCGTCATCTTCTGCAAAGTGTCCAAAGCCTTCGGACCTTGGATGGCGATCTGGGCGTAACGGTCACTGGCGAACTCAACTTTCGCCTTCATGTTATTCATCCGCACGATGTGATCGAAATCTTTTTGCTGGTTGGAGGCGTTGACGCAGATGAAAAAATGATCATCATCAACTTTATGCACCAGGATATCGTCGACGAAGCCGCCATGTTCATAGAGTAGGCCGGAATAGTGAGCCTGGCCGATTTTCAAGCGCGACGCATCGTTCGATGAGATGTAGTCCACCAGATTAAGAGCATCCGGACCGCGTACTTCAATCTCACCCATGTGACTGACATCAAACACTCCCACCGCATTTCGGACGGTGTGGTGCTCGTCAAGGATTCCCGAATACTGCACGGGCATGTCCCAGCCGCCGAAGTCTACCATCTTCGCGTTCATTCGACGATGCACCGCGTTTAGAGGGGTGGTTTTCAGCGCAGGAATCTGGCTCATGAAAAACCCAATCTAACAGGCGTTCCACAAGCCCGTCAAATAAGAGATGAGACCCCTAGTACTGGAAAGGGGAAAGTTTTCCGCGTAGCGGTAATTTTTACCCGCCAATTAAGCTGTACGGCACGCCACATATGACGGCAACTCGATCAAAAAGAAGCTTTCAAAATGGTCTAGTGTCGAATGGTCCTATGCTTGCAATATACTGAAGCGGAGGTTAAGCGATGAATGCCTTAACAATTGGAAAAGCGTCTCTGGCCCTGAGCACGGTGTTTCTGATCGGATTCGGAACGACTGGATGCGCGACGAAGAAATATGCAAGGGGAGTGGTCGCCCCGGTAGAAGCTCGGGTTTCAACGAACGAGAAGAAGACCGCTGACCATGCCTCCGCGATTGGAGAGCTGGAGAACGGCTTGTCCCGGACCGATGAAAAAGCGATGGACGCTGACCGTAAGGCAGTCGCTGCCGGCCAGGAAGCAACCAAGGCCGGCCAGGAAGCGGCCAAAGCGAATCAAGCCGCCGGCGCAGCCGCCCAGAGCGCGGATCAGGCTAGGAAAGTCGCCGACAACGGGATGACGCGAATCGGTGAGGTGGTAGAGAATTTCGATAACTATAAGCTGGTGACGACGGAGAAGGTACTGTTTCCGTTTGGAAAGTCCGCGCTCACGAAGGACGCCAAAGCACAGCTTGACGCCGCGGTAGGCAGCATCACATCCGCGAAGAATTATGTTTTGGAAGTGCAGGGCTTCACTGACAAGACTGGTAGCGCGAGCAGCAACATCGTGCTGAGCCAGAAGCGCGCCGATGAAGTAGTTCGCTACCTGACTACGCGGCACCAGGTACCGCTTCGGAAGATCCACGTTCTTGGCTTAGGCGCCGGCGAACCGACCGCGGATAACAAGACGCGGGACGGACGGATGCAAAACCGCCGTGTCGAGATGAAAGTATTTGGTCTGGACTTAGGCGGTGCCCCGGCGAAGCCCGGTACGCAGGTTTCATCGAACACTCCGTAATTTTTGACTGGCTAGGACGCTTCAGAGCGGTGACGAATGTCACCGCTCTTTTTTTATATGCGGAGCATGTTCTATACCCACCACTTCCAACTAAATCCGGCGGTTGCATGCGGACGGCGGTCGAGCTTTCCTCGGGGAAGCGGAGCAGGGCACGCCCTTAAAGTTAAAGTTCGTGATACGGGCACATGGACGTCGCATCACCCTACTCACCGCCGGGGCGTGCCGCGGTTTCTACAACCATCGTGTACTGCCATGGTGTGACCATCTCTTCTGGCCCGGCTCATTCAGCCTTATCAGATTCAGACGGCGGCTGGCGTAAGCTTTGAAGTCGCTCATTACCCGTACCGGCCGAACGTCCCCGTCCATTACCGTATAGAGGTGATTGCTTCGTGCATGCACCTCCCAAATCGCCTCCATTACGACGTCGCGACGGATCTTCGTTCAGGTTATAGGGAGCCTGATGCATCTCCAGGATTGGGGTTTCCGCAGATTGTGTATGTGCTTGACTCAAGTGGGTACGGTCTGGCAGCGTTTCGTGTGGCTGGCGCATTGGGGCTTTCGTCCCGCTTCCAGCAGCGTGACGAGGGCGTCCCGCGCCGGCCAGGGGGCCCGCCCTACCTGGGCTGCTGTTGTAGTAATCACCTGAGTGAAGCACATAGCCAGCTTCCGCAGATTGTGCTCGCAGTCGACAGAGACCGATCCGCTAGCGCATGGGCGGCGTCCATCGATAGCAAAGGTGATCAGGTAAGTCACGCATTGTGACCCAATCCTTCCGCCGCCTAACGGTTGCGGCTCTTCCTGAGGTGCTTTCGCACTAAAAATGAGGGCATCTCACGGTGCAAGTCAGCAGCGCCGGCTTTCGGTGCGCGCGTTTGCCATCTTTACTACTCCGGAGCCGTCGCCTTCGATGGGAACCGCAGACGGAACGTAGTTCCCTTGCCTGGTTGACTGTCAAAATCGATGGAGCCATTGTGTAACTGCATCACCATGAAGGCTTCGGCCAGCCCCACGCCCTTGCCGTCCAGCTTAGTGGTGAAGTACAAATTGTAGATTCGCTCGCTGATTTCGGGCGGGATGCCGGCGCCGGAATCGGACACAGTCACCACGTAGTCCTCGAACCACTCTTCAATCCCAACCTGCACTTCACCGCCGTTTGGCATCGCCTCCATCGCATTCGTCAAGACGTTGAGAATAGCCTGTTTCGACAACACGCGATCGGCAAGCACCACCGGATTCTGGATGGTGGAGGCAAAGGCGAATGTGATTCCTCCGTTGCCTTTCAGCATGCCTGCCTGTGATATGACTTCAAGCACAATTTCCGTCAGGTTGCACCCGGTCATCCGCAAATCAACCGGCCGGCTGAAGTTCAGGAATGTCTTTACCACGCGATCCAGCCGCAAGAGCTCTTTCGAGGCGGCATCCAACTCACTCGCCAGTTGTGGCTGATCATCCCGCAATTTCGTTCTGGCAAGTTCAAGATGAAGCGTGATTCCGTTCAATGGATTCTTGATTTCGTGCGCTACGCCGCTGGTCAGACGATGGATGGAGGCAATGCGGCCGGAGATGTCGATGTTCGATTCCAACTGCTGGCGGACTTCGGCGTCGCGCAACGTCACCAGAGTACCCAGCGGCTTGTTGCCGGAGCCGTTGACTGCCTCGACGTTCACAAGCAACTTTGCATCGGGCATGTTATTCCGCGCGTAAGAAACTGCCCGGTCGAAGACAGACGTACGCAACCGAACCGCGGACTGAATGGCCGCGCCCATCTGGGTCCACACGGGAAATACGCC
>JANYCV010000099.1 GCA_025360145.1 Acidobacteriaceae bacterium | reverse complement strand
GTGACCTCCTTGGGGTCCGTCGGACAAAGCGCCTACTTCGGCCGACACTCTGTTTTACCCCAATGTTTCGGGGGTCACCAAATGGTTCGCTGTGTTTTCAGCTTCACGCGCTCAGCCGGACGTGTGCATAACTCAGGTGTCATCAATGCCCAGCTTGCTCGCAACCGCCTGAGCGGTCGTCCGATTGTCGCCCGTCAACATCACCAAACGAATGCCTTCGGCGTGAAGTAGCTGTATCGCTTCGGGCGTAGAGGGCTTAATTGGATCGGCGACTCCAACGAGACCGGCGGGCCGGCCGTCAATGGCGACCAGCATCACGGTTTGACCTTGCTGGCGGAGATCCTCGGCGCGTTTTTCGAGCGGCTGCGGATCAATGGAAAGATCTTCCAGCAGCTTGGCGCTGCCCGCGGCAACGGCGTGGCCCTCAACCGCGCCCGTGACACCCTTGCCTGTTAGAGAAGTAAAATTGTCCGGCTTGGTGAATTGCAGACCGCGTTCCTTCGCGCCCGCGACAATCGCACCGGCGAGGGGATGCTCGCTCGCCATTTCAAGGCTGGCCAGCAGGCGTAGCATTTCCAAATCTTCACGGCCATCGGCCGATTCCAACGTGACGAGCTTGGGTTTGCCTTCCGTGAGTGTGCCCGTTTTATCGATCACGAGCGTGTCCACCTTCTCCAGAGTTTCCAAAGCTTCGGCGTTGCGAATCAAAACACCGGATTGAGCGCCACGGCCTGTGCCGACCATGATCGACATAGGAGTGGCAAGACCCAGCGCACACGGGCACGCAATAATCAGCACCGACACGGCATTCACAAGGGCATGAGCGAGCCGCGGTTCCGGGCCCCAGATCGCCCACACGGCAAACGTGATCATCGCAATCAAAATGACGGCGGGCACGAAATAGGACGCAACCACGTCGGCCAGGCGTTGAATGGGGGCGCGGGTTCGCTGCGCGTCGCCTACCATTCGCACGATCTGCGACAGAAGCGTTTCAGCTCCCACCCGGTCGGCGCGCATGATGAAAGTTCCGGTGCCATTGACGGTACCACCGGTAACCCTGGCCTCAGTCGTTTTTTCCACGGGGATAGGCTCGCCGGTGACCATCGATTCATCAATGCTGCTGGTCCCTTCTAGCACCACGCCATCAACCGGCACCTTCTCTCCTGGCCTGACGCGGAGCCGGTCGCCGACTATAACGCGGGACAGCGGAACGTCTTCTTCGCGCCCATCTTCCTGGACAGCGCGGGCCTTGTTCGGCGCTAATCCCAACAACGCTTTGAGCGCACTGCTCGTCTGGCTGCGGGCGCGCAATTCCAGCACTTGGCCAAGCAGGACCAACGTCACTATCACGGAAGCGGGCTCAAAATAGACCGCCATCTCTCCGTTCATGTCCCGGAATGAGGCTGGAATGAATCGCGGAAATAGAACGGCGAATACGCTGTAAAAATAGGCGGCTCCGGTACCGAGAGCAATCAGCGTGAACATGTTCAAATTTCGATTTACGATCGACATCCAACCGCGCTGAAAGAATGGCCACCCGCCCCAGAGGACCACCGGAGTGGCGAGCGCAAACTCAAGCCAGAGCGATGAACCCGAACCAAGCAGGTGTTTGAGCGGATCGTTCGGAATAAGCGTCGAAGCCATCAGCAGCAGCGTGGGCAGCGTTAGCGCCAGACTGATCCAGAACCGTCGTGTCATGTCCACCAGTTCGGGATTACTTTCGTCCAGCGCCACATCCCGCCGCTCCAGCGCCATGCCGCAGATCGGGCAGGCTCCGGACTCGGCGCGCACAATTTGCGGATGCATAGGGCAGGTGTATTCGACTTTATTGGCGACCGGAGCGATTACGGCGGGTTCCAGCGCCATGCCGCACTTGGGGCAGCTACCGGGTCCCAGTTGCTGAACTTCGGGGTGCATGGGGCAGGTGTATGGAACCTGACCGCTCGGGGTTGTGGCGGCTGCGGCGAAGGGATCGGGTTTGTTCGGTTTCAAATAGCGGCCGGGGTTGGCGCGGAACTTTTCCGCGCAGCCCGAGCTGCAAAAATAGTACGTCTCGCCCTGATAATCGGAACTACCGGCCGCATCGCCTGGGCTCACACTCATGCCGCAGACCGGATCGATAACCGGCGGCGGAACAGACTTTTGATCGATCATACTTTGCCTCTTGCCGCGGGGGTGGACATCGCGCGGGGATTCCAATCAGTAGACGCTAGCCGCAGCGGTTTTTGCTACTTTCCTGCGTGCGGCCAGATTCGTCCAGGCATTATTCCAAGGCTAAATCACACTGTTTGTTGCGACCGGAGCGGCAAGAATAGTACGTCTGCCCTCTGTAATCCTTCGGGCAACGCCGGCGTTCGTTTCGACATTCCTGCCGCCGTTCCAGCAAACGGTTTTACTTCTTGTGCCCGGCATGATCGTCATGCGCGGCCGAGGTTGCTCCCCACTTCACACTGACGCCCACCAACTTCTTGTCCGCGTTCGGCTTTGCGCTAATGACGACACGTTGCCCGACCTTAAGATCTTTGCGGGAAGCCTGCGCATCGGTGTTAGTGAATGTAGTTGCGAGATCTATCAGCACGGTAACCGAGGCGTGCTTGACGGTGTCCACGGTAATTGATGTGTCCGTCACGGCGGTAACGGTACCCATGACGTGTTCGACGCCGTTGTGAGCGAATGCAATAGCCGACCCAAACATCAGGGCGAGTATCGCGAGGACCGAGTGCATGCTTTTCCTGTTCATAAAAATTCTCCTTTAATGCTGATGATGTTGCTTAGGTGCTTCGTTGACGGGCTGTCCCTTAAGAAACTGCTCTTCCTGCCGCTCTTCTTCTTGCTCCCCGGGGCTTTTCGGGTTTAGCTTTTCCATTTCTGTTATCTCACTGGCGGACATGGCGGGGAGGTGACGGATGAAATGAACCAGTTTCCAGGAATCCTGTTCGCCGGCTTCGGACCCGCCCCAAGCGGGCATTCCGGTCAATCGGATGCCATTTTCGATGATATAAAATATCTCACCGTCGGTCATCCGCTGCGTACGTTCCTTGCGCATGTCGGGCGCGGGCGGATACATCCGCTGCCCCATCTCGATTTGGCCGCTACCGTTGTTCGCATGACAGAGAGCGCAGTGATTTGCCCAATGAAGTCGCGCATCCGCCAGTGCTTCGTTCGAGTTGGCCACTGGATTCCTCCTATCGCTGGCGTTGGATGGAAGCGCCAGGGCTCTCGCGGTTTGGGCCGCCATTGTTTCAAAAGCGGAGGGCTGCGCGCGGGCACTGAACCCATTCGCCCGCGTTTTCAGGAAAATGAGCCCAGCGCCACAGACGATAACGGCAAGCGCGAGTGCTCCTGCCAGAATCCAAATCAAAGTTCGCATCGTAGTTTACCTACTTTTCATGCCGGCTATTGAACCGAGGTGGCGCGCGATGCAGACGGTCCGTTCCCCGGCGCGCCCATGCCAACGGATGGACTCATTGGCTCGGAAAGTCCATCCATCAATCCAAATCCCCGAATCACAAGGGAACTCTGCCAAGCGTTTTCCAGCGCCTGGATGTAATCGGCTTCCAACTGAAACAACGTCCGCTGCGAGATAAGCACCTGCGGATAGGCAGCCGCCATATTTTGATAATTGGTTTGGTAGAGCTTGTAGGCCTGTTCCGCGCGCGGCAACATCTCCTTCTTGTACTGCTGGACGGTAATCCGGGCGGAATCGTACTCGCGGAACAGGCCGGCCAAGTCACGCTCGATTTGAAGCTTCAATCGCGCCAGTCCCTGTTTTGCACTTTCAATTTCGCCTCTCGCGGCGGCGACGTTGCCTTGGTTGCGATTGAAAATCGGCAATTGGATACCGACTTGCGCCCCTCCTTGCATACCGGTCGCTCGTGCCGGGTTCGTATCAGAGAGAGGGGTGTAGTTGTGAGCGAGGATTCCCGTCACCTGTAAGTCGGGAATAACGGCTTTCCTAGCCTGGGAGAGCGACGCGTCCGCCCGGTCGGTGGCTTGCTGGGCCAGCTTCACTTCGGGACTTTCCCGCAGTGTGGTGGCCAGCCATTCTTCGTAATTTAGGTCCGGGAGAGCGTCAAGGTCGCCGTCCAGACGGGTAACGGTCATGCCTGGTTTGCCCGCGACAGCGGCAAGCATTCTTCGGGAGGCCTGTAGATTCTGCTGAGCGATCCTTAGGCTTACGTTTGCCTGCTGTTGCTCCACCTCGGCCTGCAGAATATCCGGCCGGTCCGCTTGACCGACGTTGCCGAGTTGATGCGAAGTCTGCACTGCATCTCCAGCCAGTTTGGCTAGATTCTCCCTCACTTCCACCAATCTCTGCGCGGCAAGCAGATGGTAAAACAAGGCCCGGACATTATTGAGAATGCGTAAGCGCTGAACCTGTCCGCTTGTTTCAACTTGATTTGCTTGCAGTTCCGCCACACGGCGCGCCGCGCGGAGCTTGCCTGCCGTAACGATGGTCTGGCTGACGAATCCACCCTGTTTGCCTCCCCGAGTGTAGCCACCTCGAATTTCATCGCCGTAATAACCGACAGTGGGATTCGGATAAAGTCCGGCCTGCTTTGTCAGCCCGGCCGCAACCCGGAGATTAGCCCGGACTTGGGCCATCGTCGGATTATTAGCCAAGGCCATCTGTTCAAAGTCCTCCAACCGCAGCCCGGTTTTGTTGGTCTCGGATGAAGCGCCGGCTTTTGGTTGCGCAATCGCCCGCACCTCGTACAGCGTGGAATCGCCGTCATAAACTTTTGCGGTAATCTGATCTCCAACCTTCACGCGGTTGAGCACATCCTTGTTGTCGACTGCGTATGCCATGGTCATTGCGCCCATCCAGCCTTCGATCGGTTCGTTGGTCACCGTGAGCGGCTTCGGACCTGTATTCATCTGCTCGACTTTGCCTCGGAACGGATAAGCCTTCTTCCCGCTCGTTTGCGCCTGGGCGGGGGTGATTAGCAAACAGAGTAAAACGCCGAGCACCGCCATCCTGAACACATTTCCGCCATTTTTCGGTTCCAGAACCGTTGCGATCTCGCCGACTCTTGCGATCGTGTTTGAAAGTGTCATTAGGCGCTCTTCTCCTGCTGCGCCTGATTTCGTTGTTTGGCCTTCAGGTCCATGATCTTGTTGTATTGTTCGGAAGGCATCACCCGAACAAGCGTCATCATGCCTCCGACAAAGCCGCTCCAGCCCGGCGGCAACCCATCGGTTTCGGGTTTATCCACCTCCTTATCCATCGCCATCATGGGGCCTTCCATGAACGCGTCTTGGGGAAAGAGCGGAACCTGGCCCGCGTTCTTTGGCAGTTGAGTCATGTTCATTTGCGAGTGGTCCATGCCCGGCATATTCGCCATCGCTTTGTCGGCTTCACTTTGCGATAGAGGGCCGTTTGTACGGGGCATATCGGTAGAGGAACCGATGCCCAGTCCGCGTCCAAGGCTCGGCCCTCTGTTTTCCGATGTCGCATTGCCTTCCCGCAGCATACCCATGCCGTCGGTCATGCTGGCGCCGGCCTGCATCCCTTTTCCAAGCCGGGTCATTGGGCCGACGTTGGATGCCATCTGGTTCATCATGTGGTGGGGAAGGTGGCAATGCAGCATCCAATCTCCAAGCCGGTCCGCCACGAATTCGACATCGCGCGCCTGCGCGACGCCCACCAGCGTGGTGTTCCCCCGGGTCCAAGCCGATTCTTGTTGGCGTGCGCCTTCCCGCCCTGTTTCCCAGAACGTGAATCCGTGCAGATGGATCGGATGATGATCCATACCCATGTTGATCAGCCGGATTCGCACGCGCTCACCTTGGCGGACAATCAGAGGCGTGGACGCGGGGCCCGCTTTGCCGTTGAAGGTCAGCCAGTTGAACTCCATGCTCATGCTGTTCGGCATCGTGCTGTTCGGAAGCACGGCGTACTCTTGCAGAGCGATCAGGAAATCCTTATCGACGTGCGGCGCATACGGCGCTTTTGGATAAATGATGAAGCCGCCAAGCAGGCCGACCATCTCCTGCATGGCCATGTGC
>JANYCV010000091.1 GCA_025360145.1 Acidobacteriaceae bacterium | reverse complement strand
CCCACGGGTGATACGTCGCCCGGTCCGTGCCATGCCGTCTTAACGCCGAAGAGCTCTCCTAAAATCGCTACCTTCCTGCAAGGAGTGATGCCGCCCGCTTGTGAAACGTGAATGCGGATGTAATCGATAAGGCGCTCGGATATCAACGGGTTCCATTCATGCGGGCTGTTGAAAAGCTCGCCCATGGCGATGGGAGTGGCGCATTGCTGGCGGATCTGGCGGAAGTAGGCGATGTCTTCGGGCGAAAGCGGATCCTCCATGAAGAAGAGCTTGAACTTCTCGACATCCTTACAAAACTGGACCGCCTGATTCGGAGTGACCCGTTCGTGAACATCGTGCAGCAGCTCGACCTCTTCGCCCAGTTCCTTGCGGCAAGCCTCGAACATTTTGAGGGCGCGGCGAATGTACGGCGCTGGCTCATAAACAGGGGCCTTGTGCAATGCCTTGACTGCCACGTCGGACCGGCCTGCTCCGTAACCGGCCATGCCAGGAACGCCAATCTGCACACGAACGTGCCGGAATCCGCGGTTCATATAGCTGCGGGCGCTTTCGATTACTTGCGGGATTTCGTCACCCGAGGCGTGGCCGTAGCAATCGGCCGCTTCCCGCAGTTTGCCGCCGAGCAACTGGTAAACCGGCATGCCCGCCTGGCGTCCCTTGATGTCCCAAAGAGCCTGATCGACACCGCTGATGGCATTGTTCAGAACCGGACCATTGCGCCAGTAGGAGCTGTTGTAGAGGGCCTGCCATGTGTCGTCAATCCGATCCGCCGGTCTGCCGATGAGGAATGGCTTGACGTAGCGGTTGACCGCCTCGACCACAAGGTCGGCGCGCTGGGTGAAGGTGGCGCAGCCGTAGCCGTACAGCCCGTCCTGGTCGGTGGTGATCTTCACTACTGCGAGCCGCAGACCCGCCGGAGCGGTGGCGATTACGCTCACGTCCTTAATTTTCGGCGATGGTGTGGCGCGGGTGGCCCGAGCCACCTTTTCCTGCGCGGCCGCCTCACGCTGCGACATAAATCCAGCGACGGCGGCACCGCTTGCCATCTTCAATAAATTACGACGGTTCATTTCCTGCTCCCCTCTTCGATCAGCTTTTTCAGCCGGTCCATTTCCTGATGAATCTTCTTCTCTCTCGACACCAACGTGATTACATATATCACAAGGACCGCCCATGCCGCGGCGAATCCATAAAACATATAGGTGAAGTTTCGTGAGTCCATGATTCCTTCTAGATTTCGTGCGCCTGACGGCGGAATCCGTCAAGCAGCCGTTGCGCGTTTTCCTGCCTCAGCCGGATGCTGATAAGGATCAGTGCGAGTACCGCGAGAGGCAACAGGTTCCAATAGGCCGCCGCTTCCATGCCTGGGGCCATCCCGCCTCCGCCGCGAATGGAGATCACCGGGCCGGGGTGCTGGGTCCTCCACCATTCGATGGATTTCCAACTGATGATGACACCGGGAAAGGTGAAGATCGAGATGACTGCGGAGAAGCGGGCGCGGGCCGTGGGCTCCTCAATGGCGCGGCGGAAAATGAGGTAGCTGGCGTAGGCGAGCCACGAGACCAGGGTTGAGGTGAGGCGGGCGTCCCAGGCCCACCAGATCCCCCAAATGATTCGGGCCCAGATCATGCCGGTCATCAGCACGATGGCGCCGAAGGTGAGGGTCAGCTCGGTGGCTGAAACCGCGAAAGCATCCCACCAGAGATTGCGGCGGTAGAGATACATCAGGCTGCCCACCAGTGAGAGGAAGGCGCAGAGTCCCGAGGTGATGGCCGACGGAAAGTGGAAGAAGAAAATGCGATAGATGGCGCCTTGATTTGCTTCGTCCGGCAAACCGAGCAGGATGGTGTACAGATTCGAGACGAGCAGTGCGCCAACGATTGCGGCGAGAACGTACGTGATTTTTTCGCGCATAAGTTAACCTACCAATACCGTATCAACTAGAGCCAAGCCTAACAGAGTATAAATCAGATCAAAGCCGGCCAGCAGTTTCAACCAAGGGTAGTAATCGGGCGTGAGCGGCTCGCCGACGGCGAGGAGCGTGGTGAGCTGGATGGCGGCGAGCAACCCTGGGATCATGATCGGGTAAACCAGGGTGGGCAGCATCAACTCGCGGAGCCGCATGTTCACCGTAAGAGCGCTGAACATGGTGCCGACCACGGTGAGGCCCCAGGTGGTGAGGACGAGCACCAAGAACAGCATCCCGAATTGCTGGGTCCAATTCACGTTATAGAAGAGGCCGAAGATGGGGAGGCAGATGATCTCGACGGTCATCAGGATGAGCATGTTTGCCATCACTTTTCCCATGAAAAGGGCGCTGGGCGGCAACGGAGAGGCGATCAACGCGTCCAGGCAATCGTTAGGCAGTTCGCGCGCGAAGCTACGGTTCAAAACAAGGGCGCCGGCGAACGCGAACACCAGCCAGAGCAGACCGCCGCAGATGGCGCGGGTTTCTTCGGCTGTGGGATCGAAGGCGAAACTGAATAGCAGCAGGATGACGAGCGAGAAAGAGAGCGATGCGTTAATGGTTTCTTTGCCACGCAACTCCGCGCGCAGGTCTTTCCCTGCGATGACCATGCTCTGGCGAAGGAATCTCAATCTTCTATTTTGCGCACAACCGCACGGGCGGGCGCTCCGTCGCCGCCGAGGATCTTCAAAGGGAGACAGATCAGGTCGTAGCTACCGGGCTCGATCTGGGATAGATCGAGGCCTTCGATCACCCAGATTCCGGCGCCTAACAAGATCTGGTGAGTCTCAACTCCGTCGCGCTCATAGGCTCCGATGGAGAGGTAGTCGATGCCGATGGTCTGGACTTTCCGTTCAACCAGGTGCCGGGCGGCCGCGGCGTTGCAGTGTACGAACGTCTTCGCAAATGCAGTGGGGTGCCAGACGTTGCGGGTCTTGAACAGGATTCGTTCGCGGGGCTGAATGTCGTGTCTGGCGAGTTCTTCCGGGCCGATGAAATCCGGGTGCTCGATCTGGATCAAGCGGGCCGGGCCGATGGTGGCTGTCAGCGGCATGCGGTCTATGCTTTCGCTGTTGTTGACGAAATGCAGCGGGGCGTCCATGTGGGTGCCGGTGTGGGCGCTCATGGTCAGGTGCCTGGCGTTGCAGATGTCGCCGAGGTCCATGTCGAGTGCGCGCGCCATGGACGGCACGGGGTCGCCGGGCCAATGGGGCATCCCGGAGTGAAGGGGGACGGAGATATCGATCCAGTTGCTCACTTTAGCGCTCGATGATCGGCCGCAACGGACGATAGTAGATGTTGCGGAACGCCACCGGGCCGTGATCGCCTTGCAGCATGATTGGATTTACAGGCGCTTCGGGAATGGTCATGCCTGAGCGGGTTACCCCGTCCACTTCCACATTCGTCTGTACGATGAGGCCATTGTGAAGCACCCGGATGAATTTGGCATTCGCCGTCTTTTTGCCGTTTGCATCGAAGGTTGGGGCGCGGAACCAGATGTGATACGACTGCCATTCGCCGGGAGCGCGGCTGGCATTGACCTTGGGAGCCGAGCCACCGACGCCTTTGTTGTCGATCCAACGGTGATAGACGCCGCCGCCATCCGAGGAGGTCATCTCATGGGTGGAGGCGAAGCTGTCGAAGACCTGAATTTCGTAGAGGCCGTGGAGGTAGACGCCGGAGTTTGAGCCTTTCCCGAGCAGGAATTCGACGTAGAGTTCGATGTCGCCGAATTTCTGTTCGGTGATCAGATTTACGGTTCGGCCGGTGAGGCTGTTGAGTATGCGATCGCCGGGTTCCTTGATTGCACCCAGGCGGGTTGGGCCCAGGAGGCGATCCCACCAGACGCCTTTGGTGGTGAGCCACTCGTGCGGTTTGCCGTCCATTCCGGTCCAACCGGTCAGGTCTTTGCCGTTGAGCAGAGGCTTCCATCCGTCCTCGATCAAGTAGGGGGCATCGCCGTGAGATTCGCCATCGTTCAAATTCGGACGCTGTTGGGCATTGAGCGTGGCACAACCGATTAACAGGATTAGAAGCGTGGTTCGCATGCGCTTTTCATTCTCTGCTATGCGTCGCGCGGACGCAAATACCAATCGAGGATTTCCTCGTCGGCAGCTTGCTTTGGTTCCGATGCCGCGTCGGGGTGGGTATCGCGGAATCGCTTGAGCATCAGGCTTTGCATTTCGGCTACTACCTTGGGATTCCGGCTGGCGATGTCGGTGAATTCGCCGGGGTCGGCTTTCAGATCGTAGAGGCGGACGTAGCGGCCGGGGGTTGGGTTATCGGTCTTGTAGCCTTCGGTGCGTTCGCGCTTGCCGGAGCAGTGGATGAATTTGTACCGCGTGGTGCGGATGCAGGCTTCTTCGTTTTCGAGGTATTCGGAGAAAATATGATCCCGGGGATGCGCCGGGCGCTTGCCTTCCAGGTAGGGACGAAGCGATTTGCCGTGTGCGATGGACAGCGGCGGCGCCCCCAGTAAATCGAGGATGGTGGGCGCGATGTCGATGGATTCGGTCATGTTGGTTACCACGCCTTGCCTTACCTTGCCGGGCCAGCGAATGATCAGCGGAACCCGGAGGGCCGGATCGTAGCAACTGTGCTTTTCAAAGCGACCGTGCTGGCCTAGCAAATAGCCGTGGTCGGCCATGTAAACGACTACTGTGTTGTCGCCGACGTGTTCGAGCAGGCGGCCGATGTTCCGGTCCAGGTAGCGGACCGAGTTGTAGTAAGCGGCGGCGATGCCTTGCTTTTCGACGTTGGTGAGATGGCGAAAGATCAGCGGGATCTGCGGTGCGTCTTCCTTGCCTGGGATGGGGGCGGTGAACTGTCCGGCGGTGAAGTGATTGCGGTCTTCGAGCGGGAAATCGTAGGGGGAATGCGGCTCCTGAAAGCTGACCCATACGGCGGTTTGCTTGTCGCGGTTTTCGCTGAGGTATCGGGTTGCGTGTTCCAGTAGCGTGGCGCTGCGCATGTCCCTTTCGTGGCGGGGATAGGGCAGGTTTTCCGCATTCAGCCAGATGCGGGCCGGGTCGGCGAACGGTTTCCAGGGCGGCTTGGTGGCGATGCCGTTCGGAATAGGCTGGGGTTCCTGGGCCGTCCAAACTTTGGCCAGGTCCTGTTCGGTCATCATGTAATCGAAGCCGTGGAGCCCTGGTTCGGAGGGGCGGTTGAAGTGCATCTTGCCGAAGACTGCCGTCTGGTATCCGGCTTGTTTGAGTTGCCTGGCGATGGTCGGTTTTTGAGGATCGAGCGGCGTCTTGAGGACGGTGACTCCGGCGGCATGGGGAAGCTGCCCGGTGAGGAACGATTGGCGCGATGGAGTACAGACCGGAGAGTTGCAATAGTGAGCGGCGAAGCGAGTGCCCTGGGATGCGAGCCGATCGAGGTTGGGGGTTTCGGCGAGGCGGTTGCCGTCGGCGCCCAGGACATAGCCGGCATGGTCGTCGGCTAGGATGAATAGGAAGTTCGGCTTTCGGGGTTGTAGTGCCGCGGCAGTACCTTGCAGAAATGTCCTACGACTTAACATTCCACCATATTACCCGGTTGATTCTCCGCTGGACGGCGATTGTGTTTTTGGCGGGATTGTTTGCGGCCAATGTCTATCGGGCTGCTACGCAATCGCTGACGATTGATGAGGCCTTTACTTACCATCTCTATCTGGCGAAGAACCTGCGGGCGATTTTGACGGAATATGATGCGAATAACCATGTGCTTTATACGCTGCTGGCGAAGTTGTCGGTGGGGCTATTCGGCAACAGTGAGTTTGCCATCCGGCTGCCTTCGGTGTTGGGAGGGCTGGTTTATTTCTATGCTGTTTTTCGGGTTTGCTGGTTCTTCTTTGCGGACCGGTGGTTGTTTCTTGCGGGTGTCGCGGCACTGACGTTGAATCCGTTTGTGCTGGACTTTTTATCGGCGGGCCGGGGATACGGGCTGGGATTGGCGCTGTGGATGGTGGGGCTTTGGTTCCTGCTGGATGGCCGGCTGGAGCGGGCCGGGGTTGCGTTCGGGCTGGCGGTGGCGGCGAATCTGACGCTGGTGTTTCCGTGCGCGGGTCTGATTCTGGCTTATGCGATTTGGAAGAAGAGTACCTGGGCGATTGTGGATCGCTTGATTTTGCCGGCTGTTGTCGCGGCGTTTATTGTGTTGGTGATTCCGCTGGCGAACTTAAAGCCGGGTAGTTTTTATGCGGGTTCCGAGTCGCTGTGGCGCGGGGTACAGACGGTGGTCACGATGTCTTTGCGGCATCACATGACTGTGCTGCCGGATGTGCAGATCGTACTGCTGAATTTTCTTTTTCCGGTGATGTTGGGGTGCGTGGTGGTGCTGGCTTTCAGGCCCCACCCTCAACTGGCTTTCCTGGGTGGGGCCTTGGTGTTGACCATCGTGCTGCTGGTGATGGCCCACTTTGGGGTGAAGTTGCTCTATCCGGAATTGCGGACTGGACTGTATCTGTGTCCTTTTTTCACGCTTGTCTATCTGCTGGCCGTCCGCGATCGCAATGCTTGGTGGGGGCTGCCCCTGTGGTTGCTGCTCGGGGTGTACGTCTTCGAGTGGAATACTTCGCACTATGCCGAATGGAAGTTTGACGCGGGCACGAAGCGGATTTCGGAACTGCTGCGTGATCGCCATCCACGGCGGGTTGGCGCGTCGTGGGAACTGGAACCGGCGCTGAACTACTATCGCGTGCGGTATCGCATGGATGGGACGGAACCAGTGGTCCGGAACAGTCCTGATGGCGATTACGACTACTATGTACTGCTGCCTTCCGACTACGGCGTTATTTCACGACGCCGGTTGAAGGAAGTTTACCGGGAACCTCTGTCGGAAGCGGTGCTGGCTGCACCTTGACGATGTAGTAGGGTGTCGCAACTTGCGGGTCCGGTAGCAGCCAGCCGGGGGAGTGCGCAGGGAGGACTTCGAAGTAGTAGGCGAGGTCGTGATCCAGTGTGAGCGCGCTGGCGGGGATGGTGAAGTGACCTGTGTCGTTTTCGACAGTGGGTCCGTAGTGGAGACGGACCCGGTAGCCGTGGGGCAGTTTCAGTGTGATGGAGAGCGGCTGGTTTACCACGGCGACTGCCGGTGGGATGTGCTCCATCGCCGGGCGTGGTTGGATGGTGGGCCAGGGTTGGGGCGGGTGTTGGGCGTGTTCCGATTGTTCGTATTGCTTTACGCGGTCTTCCACTTGTTTGACGTTTGGCTGAGCGAGAGCGTATTTGATGGCGATGCGGTCCCATTGGGTTGCCGCTCCGCGGAGTTCGCGCTGCGCGGCGTACAAGCCCGAATCGGCGCCGGTTTGTTCGAAGATTTCCAGTTGGTCCGCGGCCATTTGCATTCGCGCGTAATACTTGGCAACTGCGGCGAGCGTGAGGAAGTCGGCTTCGGAGGACTTCCACTCTAGGTTTTCCGAGTCGATCGACTTCTTGGCGCTTGCTACGGCACTTTCCAGATTGACGGCTAGTTTTTGGAGATGCGCTGCCGCCGTCACGGGGGTTTGTTTGGCCGATGGAATTCCTTTGATGCGATTCTGCACGGACTCTTTTACGTTTGTGTTGGGCGCCTCTACTGTTGTGTTGCGGTAGGCTTCCAGGGCATCCGCGGCGGCTGGTCCGAAGCGGCGCTGGAGTTCGGTGAGCCACACTTTGTCTGGCGTTTGGATGTCGTAACCAACGCGGCCCCACAGCATGTAAAAGAGCCAGAAGCGTTCGGGATCGGACGGGGCATCGAGTTCAAAGCCCGTCGCGCCGTTGATGTTGAAGAGGGGCACGGTGCGGCGGACATAGCCGGGGTCGCCCCAGAGTAGCTTGGGTTCAAAGGCTGGTTTGGTGTAGCTGGACGAGAGACGGATCGGGATGCCGGCTTGCTTTGCTGCTTCCAGCAGGGTTGGGTTTGTTTGTGCGCTATCGAGTTCCAGAGTTACTAAATGGCCGGCGCGGCGGATGGGCTCGAAGGCTTGTTCGGGATTCGATTGCAGATGTATGGCGCGAATGCTCTTGCACCTGGTGAGGATGGCTGTGAGGTCTTTCGTTTCGCCTTGGAGCGTGAGGACGAAATCCATGCCGTGATCGTTGGCGGTTTGAGAGAGTTCGCCTATTCGTTCCACGCTTGGGGCTTTGGGGAAGACGACGTTCAGGCGATTGAAGCGGTTTCTGGCCAGCATTTGAATGTAGCTTGTCCAGAACTCCTTGGGCTGATTCTGATAGAGGATGCGGACGCCACGGAGTGCGCAGGCGGGGACGGCTTTGGCCGGGGAGAGCTTGCCGGTGGCACGGATTTGTTCGGCTGCTTCGAGCAGTCCGTACATCAGGCCGCGGAGGTCGCCGCCGAAAATGCGGGGGCCGTCGATGCGGTAGGATTCGCCGGGGTCCGCGGACATTTCAGTGACTACGCGAAGCAGGGCGGGCTCCATTTTGCGGGCGGCTAATGCGGCGTTTAATTCGGCGCGGCCGAATTCGAGAGGTCCGGCTGCGGCCGCGGCAGTAGTGAGGAGCAGCAGGAGAAAGCGATTAGTCGACAACGGAGTTCCAGCCCCGGCGGTTGAGATCCCAGTACACCACGGCACCGGCTGCCAGGCCGCATCCCAGCAATAAGAGACCCAGAGATGTTTCTTTCAGGATTAGCTTGCCTACTCCGAACAGGACGCCGTAGATCAGGATGCAGCCACAGACCCAGTCGAGGAGATTGGACAGGCCGTCCCGGCGGGCTTTCACTTCGGGGGCGAGCGCTGCGATGGGCCGCCAGCCGGTTAGCGATGGGGCGGTGCGGCGGTAGAAGGCTACCAGGGTTTCGCTGGATTCCGGGGCGGTTAGGAACGTGGTGGCCAGCCACACTGCGGTGGTGATGGCGACCGTGATCAACATGATGTAGGCG
>JANYCV010000049.1 GCA_025360145.1 Acidobacteriaceae bacterium | reverse complement strand
TGTCCTTGTGCCTTTTGCACGGGGCGGTCCTTCTCTCTGCTCAAACGCCGAAGTATAAGGCCGTTTGGGAACCCGCGAATGTGAAGGCTGACGTGGCTCTGCTGGATGTCTATTTCGTCACTGATGACATCGGCTGGGCTTCCGGAGGCGTCACCGCAATGGCAGGCGGGGTCATTCTGAACACTCGCGACGGCGGGGCCAACTGGACCGTCCAGGCCGGTGATGCACAATCCAGCGACCGGGCGATCGGCGATCTGCGGTTCATTGATGCCACTCACGGGTGGGCCGTCCAGGGCGGGAGCACCATGAACCGCCTGCTGCGTACCGATGACGGCGAAACCTGGACGCCGGTTGGATCCATCCAAACGCATTACACCGACTACACTTTTACTTCGGTTCTACATGGCATAGTGGCTAGTCCCGGGAGTCCGAACGCGGATCTGGAACTCACCGACGACGGAGGGAACACCTGGAAACGTGTTGCGACTTGTGAGGCGGAAACCGAGGTAGGCGGTCTCACTAAGCACATCGGGTGCAATTTCCTCAGCCTCTCTTTCCCGTCTCCGGCGACAGGCTATGCGGTAGGTTCATCGTATGACCTGCCCAATGGATTCGTTCTTTTCAAGACCACGGACGGCGGCGTATCCTGGCAACACTCCGTCGTAAATACCGAGGCGGGCCGGGCCGAAAACGTCTTCTTCGTCGACGAGAAGATTGGTTACGTCCGCATCGGCTACCCCGACACGGGGCTTCTGTACCGGACCGCCGATGGCGGCCAGACCTGGACCCGAACGGCGGCTTCCCCGGGAAAATCCATCCATTTCGCGGATTCCGAGGTTGGCTGGGCCTTTCATTACAACAAGCTCAGCTACACCGCCGGTGGCGGGAAGATGTGGACCTCGCGGACGTTCGCTTTTCCTGTCAGCGTCAATGCCTTTACTCTTCCGAACCGGCACCGCGCGTATGTAGCCGGCGATCATGGCATGGTTTACCGCTACAGCGTCGTCCCGGCCAACTATGTAGGGAAGGGCATGATCGATGCGCCGATGATGCCCGGCTACGGTCTGCCGGTCAAACGCCGAAATTAAGAAGATGCGGCCGCGAATCACCGCTCTCAAATCGAAGATCGAACGTGCCAGAAAACTCGCCGCACGCCACTCCGCGCATCCTCCGCGCTCGCTTGCGATTGGTTTAGTTCCGCAAAGCGAAACAAGATTCGTGCAGGATGCCAGCTAGAGCTTTCCGCCATTTGGCAGGGTTGAGGGCACAGACTCCATGTTCTGATTTCATTGTAATGTCGGCGGACCGGCAACCGCTTAGTGCTTAAGCGGCCTGATCGGCCTGTTTTCTATCCATCACCGGTGAATCTTCGCCGGGCTCTATCAGTCCGCGGGCTCGCCAAAACCCTCTCAACTCCAAGACAAAAACCAAAACAAAAGGAATATTACTTCTGGACCGAAACCCTGCGCACCGTCCCGTTCCGCGCCGGCTTCACCAACTGCTCCAAATCGTCCTCGGGAACCGATAGCGAAAAAGTCAGCGTATTCGCCGTAGCCTTCAGGCTCATGGTATCCAGCGCCGCCGCCAGTTTTGCCACTTCCGGCTTCTCCCGATTCATCTGTACCATCCCCGCCAGAAACCGCACCACATCGGCCAGCGCCGTGGCATCTTTCTCCGACCGCGTCACCGCCTCACCGGCAATCCGCACAGTGGCGCCGAACACCACACCGCCGCTCGCCTGTTCGATGCCCTGCACCATATCGCCATTGATCACGCCATTCATCCGCTGATCCGGCAGCTTCCCGGAGAACTTCGACATCGGGGCAATCGACACCATCCAGGCGTCGTACTTCCCGCTCACTTCATTCACCTTCGCTGCCAGTTTCTGATCTATGCCCACTCCCGCGCCGCGCCGGTCAATTGCGGTCCGAACCAGATCGGCATCTCCCGCCGCCGCCGTGCGGTTGTCCAAAAACGCAATCCATCCAGCGGACTTGCCCACCATCACCTGCACATCTTTGTAATTCGTAATCGAGCCGCCGCTCAATTTCGACTGCGCCGTCAGCTTGGCAATATCAAACGTGCCGCGCGCCAGCACCAGCCCATGGCCCTTCTGCTGCACATCGGAGGAGCTGACGATCACTTCCGTCAAATCGCGCCGCGGATCGAATCCGGTGGCCAGGACAAACTTGTTGAAGTCCGCGTCTTCCCGCTGCATCTGCCTCAACAGGAATTGGCCGAATTGCGACGCAGTGCTCCTGTCTACGTGGATTCCCGCCACAACTTTCGCATCCGGCGAAACCAGGTTCAGCAGGTCCAAATCCGCCGCGAAAGCGGAACAGCCTGCCAGAGCGATCGTCAAAAGAGTGCGTTTAAGTATTGCCATAAGGCTCCTCTTCTAGTTGTAACGCCAATTCAGTCGGAAAAGTTCCCGGCTAAATCGGCACCTGCTCCACGATCTCAATCCCGTACCCTTCCAAACCCACAATCTTTCTGGGATGATTCGTCAGCAGCCGGATCTTGTGCAGCCCCAGATCGGCCAGAATCTGCGCCCCGATGCCCGCCTCATGCTGTAGCTTCCGCTGCCTGTCGGGCGTCACCGCGGTGCTGGTGTCTCTGCTGTGCGGCAGCAGTTTCTGCACGCTGGCGCCATCGCGCTGCATGCGAAGCCCCGGTCCGGTCTGATGCAAATAGACCAGCACTCCACACCCTTCGTGCGCAATCCTCTGCAGCGCACCACGCACCAGGTTGCGGCAATCGCAATCGCAGGACCCGAAAATGTCGCCGAACACGCAATGCGAATGGACACGCACCAGCGCCACGCTCTCCTTGCGCACGTCGCCCATCACCAACGCCAGGTGCGTCTCCGGATCGATCGAGCTGGTGTACGCAATGGTACGGAATTCGCCGAACTCCGTGCGAATCGTCCCTTCCGCCTCTCGCCGGATGAAGCGTTCATTCTGTAGCCGGTAGCGGATCAGGTCCGCCACGGAGATCATCTTCAGCCCGTGCGTTTTGCAAAACTCAATCAGTTCCGGAACGCGCGCCATGGTCCCGTCCGCGCTCATGATCTCGCAGATCACGCCGCCGGGTTCAAAGCCCGACATGCGAGCCAGATCCACCGCCGCCTCCGTCTGTCCGGCCCGCACCAGAACACCGCCCTCTCTAGCCCGCAGCGGAAACACATGCCCCGGCCGCGACAGATCGCCCGGACGCGTATCGGGCCGCATCGCCAGTTGTATGGTGTGCGCGCGGTCGGCCGCGGAAATGCCCGTGGTCACTCCCTCTCGCGCATCAATCGCCTCGCAAAACGCCGTGCCGAAACGCGACGTATTGTTCTGCGACATCAGCGGCAGGTCCAGTTGAACACAACGTTCCGGACTCAGCGCCAGGCAAATCAATCCGCGCCCATGAGTTGCCATGAAGTTGATGATCTCCGGCGTAATCTTCTCCGCCGCAATCGTCAGATCGCCTTCGTTCTCGCGGTCTTCATCGTCCACGACAACCAGCATCCGGCCGGCGCGAAAATCCTCCAGGGCCTCTCCAATCGAAGCAAATGGCATGTGTTCTCATTATCACCCGTTCAGGCTGTGCTTCACTTGTGGGTTACCCATGGAAGCCCGGCAGCCACGTACACTCTGGCGTCACGGCGCCTTCATGAAGCTCTCGATCGGCCAGACCATCTCCGAACAGGTATCGCGAATCATCCTAATCGGCTTGCCGATCATTGCCATTGAAATGCTGCACGCGACATCCGCGCCGCCGGGCACGGAATGCGGAAGCGCCACTAATCGTGCATCGTAGCGGCCATCGCCGAATTCTCATCATATGATTCGCCGCCGCCGATCAATCCTGCATACCTTCGCTTATCGACCGCCGTCACGCTCTCGAAGCCACCAGCAAACAGCCGGGGGCGCGGGAACAGCCATCACCGGAATGCCGATTCAATAAATCTACGCGCCGGTCGCCAATCTATGGGATGCGGTATTTTTCTTCTCTTTTGCCGCTCGTGAAGTGCTGCTTCGCAAATCGAAACTTCCCGCAATCCCGCCGGAGCCAACGCATTTCGATAGCGAGATACCAGCGTGTTTTCACTTGCTCTGGCCGCACCGCGGCTTTTCCGCATTGGCCACGCCCTTCGCCAATTCCACATGTGCCGTTTTCCGGCTCACGCCTTTACGATGACCTTCTTCGGTGCAGCTTGCGCCTGGTATCCCGCCGTACCCATCAACGGGTACAGCCCGATTCCGTGTATCTGGTCGCCAGTCAACGGTGGACATTCCGGGGCCCGTTGTCCGCCCCCAAATACTCCCAACGGCGAAGACTTTCGACCACGAATTAGTCCATCTTGTTAAACTTTTGGCCGACATTTCCCATCAGGAAATAGTCCCCCCGGCAAGATCAACGATTCTGTCGCAATCGCGGGTCGGTCCTCACGCCGGAATCGACAAGTTCAAGTCCGGACTATCACGATCTACT
>JANYCV010000019.1 GCA_025360145.1 Acidobacteriaceae bacterium | reverse complement strand
ATCACCACGCCGCCGTTCTTCACGTACTCCAGAATGCGATTGTTGTACTTCACCAAATCCGGACGCGCCGCATAGGTGCGCACGCCCAGCAGAATCGCATCGAACTTGCGAAGATCGCCGCTCGCCAGATCACCGGGCGATAGAAAGTTTACCTTGATCCCCAGGTGCTCCAAAGAAGCCGGCACATCGTCGCCGCTTCCGGTAACGTAGCCCACGTTCAACCCCGGAGCCATCTTCACATCCACGCCGGTCGTCTTATACGTGGATGCCGTATAGAGGAAGTACGGGCGCAATCCGGCGTACCCGATCACGCTGTAGCCCTCGCGATACTGCTTGTTACCAGACTCGGCCACCGCCGTAATGTCGTACGCCTTCGCGGCCAAACCCGCCGGCGTAACGGTGAAAACCACGGAGCGATCGTCGCCATCCTGCAATGTTGTGAACGGTGCAGAAGCAGGTTGCGACTTCCAACCGGCCGGCAGATCCAAACGAACCGTGCCATTCGCCGCGCCCTTCACATTGCTATGGATGACGGTTGTCACCTCGAACGACTTCGCGGTAAGCGGCACCACTCCGGCGCGCGGCGAGATAGAAACACCAATCGCCGGCGCTGCCACCAGCGGCTCCAAAACCGTCCCAAGACCATTCACGCGCTTGACACTCTGCACATATTGCCCAAGCCGCACCGGCACCCCGCCATACGAGAAATCGGCCCAGGCCACTAGAGCATACGGCGCCAGCGGTTGATTCAGATAGGTCTCATCTTTCACGTCGTAGTACGACTGTTCAATATCCGGCCGCGTGAAGTACGGCCGGGTGAACGCGGCATTGTCCGGCACGTTCACGGTGAACTTCACGTCCACCGGTTTCGCGCCCGCGATTGCGGCCGCTGGCGTAATCGCCACCGGGGTCACTGCCCAGGCCGGACCCGCGCCCGCTTCCACACTAACGCGCTGCAGCGTCACCGGGGCTTCGCTTTGATTCACAACATGGACCTTCACACCGAATGACTGGCCGGGAATCGCAATCCGGAACGTCTCCGGATCGCCCATAAACTGCGCGAACCTCGGATTCGGTTCCTGATCCGGCGCCACCGTCGCGGTCAAGGAAAGACTCAACGCTTCGGCAATCGCACTATTGAACTGCGCACGCTTGATTTTCAGTTCATGCAATACGTCGTACTTCGAATCCGCGGAAAGACCACTGGTTTCCACCGCGGCAATTAACGCGATGGTCTCCTTCATTCCATCGGCAAGTGCCGGTGCGCTTCCGCCGGGATCCACCGCTGAAAATTTCGCAATCGCTTCTTCCACAGCCGCGTTGATCTTAAGCAGTCCAGCACTGAGGAACGCCGACTCGCCGCCCTTGGCCAAAGTCGCGATTCCCGCCAGTGACGTGTCGATCCCCTGAAAGAAATCTTTCTCTTTCTCCGGCACGCTAACAGTGGAATCGAAGCGATGATATCCCGCCATCACTTGCCCGGCCTTCGGAACGTTCGGCCCGCCGTTTTGCGACTTCTGAAACCCAAGCCCTTCGCGCGCGATCTGCACATACGACGCACCAAGGATGGGGTCGTAGTTCCCTGCCGGCACTTCCAGATCCACTGACAACTGCGTTCCGGCGCGCCCGAAGAACGGTGCACGCGCGTAGTCCTTCACCGGAGACCAAGGCTTCAATCCGGCGCGAATCTGGTCGGGGAAAACGTTCGGATCACCAGCCGCTTTGAACACTGCGCGCGCCATTGCACCGGCCGTTTGATGGTTGCCATGGCCGTCGCTGGGTCCGCCGACGAACACCGAAGTGATCACCAACGGCCGCACCGTGCGGACCACGCGGACCACATCGTACAGCACGCGGTCGCGGGTCCAACTCTTGATCGACTCGGCCATCGTCTTCGAAAATCCGTAGTCGATCACGCGCGTCCAATACTGATCCACGCCGTAGTACCGGCCCGCTTCCAATAACTCCTGCGTGCGGACCAAACCCAGTGCATCAAAGTAATCCGGAGACATTACGTTGGCGCCGCCCTCTCCCCTATTGAGTTGGAGAAGTGCCACGCGAGTCCCCTTCCCGCGCGATTCGTAAGTGAGCATGCCGCCATCCTCATCGTCCGGATGAGCAACAATCATGATCAGACTCGCGCGCGTATGCAGCTTCTTCAGGCTCTGCCACAGCGCGGGAGATCCCCTGTTGACAGAAATCTCCCGCGCCGCCGTAGCGGGCCTTATAAAAGTGTCATACGGAGTCTGCGCGAACGCGGACGCGATAAACAACGAAGGAATTACAAATCGCATGGGCATTAAAAGTACAGTTTAAGCGCGAACTGAATGTCGCGCGGGTCCGTAATCGTCGACGTGGACTTTCCGAATGAGCCGAGGCCCGCCGGCGTGAAGTTGGAACCCGGATTCTGGAAGTTCGCATGATTGAACGAATTGAACATCTCCGTGCGGAACTCCAGCCGGAAGCGTTCCTTGATGGCGAAGCTCTTGAACAGGCTGAAATCCACGTTCTGCAATCCCGGACCATGGAACTTCCGCGGCGCGCAATTGCCGAAGAAGCCTAAAGCTGGCGTTGCGAACGAGGCTGGATTCAGATAGAAACCAGTAGCCGTGCTGCCGACGAATCCGGATCGGTCCGTCGTTGCCCCGGCATACGGATCGCTGATGCAACTGGCGCGGTTTGCGTGGGCCGGCCCGGTTGCGCTGTTGTCGGCCGCGGTCACCGTGAACGGCGTGCCCGTCTGCAGCGTCACTATCGCGTTCATCTGCCACCCGCCAAGCAAGCGGCTGGCCAATCCGTCGTTATTCAGAAGCAGCCCGCCCTTCCCGATCGGCAATTCCCACGTCGCGTGACCGATAAAACGATGGCGCACATCGAACGGAGAGTTACTGCGTTCCAGGCTGTAGTTGTAGGCATCCGCCGGCGTCGATCCGCCCGTCAGATTGTCGACGAAATCGGCGAAGTTGTGGCTCCAGGTATAGCTGACTCCGTACGCAAGCCCCCTTGAAAAGCGCTTCCGCAGGGCCACCAGCAGGCCGTTGTAGTTCGTGTTGCCATCGTTGGTAGCCAGTTCCAGGAACGAATGGTTGCCCGCGGTACTGTTCAGCACGCCGTTCAAATTCGCGAACGGGAAAATGGTCTGGGGAAGGCCGGCGGAATTAAACCCCGTTACGCGCCCCTGGTTCAGGTTTCGCAGCCGGTTCATCTTGCGTCCGAAGTTCCCTACATAAGAAACATCGAGCGTGGTGCTCTCCGATAGCTGCACCTGAGGACCGAAGCTGATCTGATTCACGTAGCCCGTGCGTTGATTTGGATCCTGCGCCCGAACCTGCAATTTGGTCAGATCCACCAGCGCCGGAGTGAACTGGCTGGCTGGAAATCCGTTTTTAAGAAGGAACGCCGGGGTGGTGCTGCCGTTGGTTTGAGCCAGCGATCCATCGATCACGAACGGAGGGTTGAGTCCCAGCATTGCTTCCGAGCCAATGCGAACGCCGTGTTGATAGAACGCGCCGTAGCCGCCGCGCAGAACCACGCGTTCCATCGGCTGGTAGCTGAAGCCAATGCGTGGGGCAAAGTCGTTGCGGTCCGGATGAACCAGCGCGCGGGAAAACAAGTCGCCATCCTTGGCCGTAACGAAGCCGCCTCCGTTGGCCGCGGTGAAATTAGAAAGAGCATTCCCGTGGTTTAGAATCGGCGAAAACAGCTCGTACCTGAGCCCATAGTTGATGGTCAGATTCTTGCGGATGCGCCATGTGTCCTGGGCGAAGAAGTTGTTCGCGTATTGATAGTTGTGGACCACGGCCGGCGTGGCAAACGCCGCGGTGCTTACATCGCCAAGCAGGAAGTCGGGTACGCCGAGACCGCTGTTGCCGGTGTAGATGCCGCTCGAGGTAATTTGCCCCTGCAAAGACTGGATATCCAGAAAGTTGTTGCTGGTGTGCCGGTGTTCGTAGCCGAACTTGAAGCTGTGGTCTCCCTTCAGCCAGCTCAACGTATCCAGCAACTGCCACACCTGCGCCACCTGGAATTGCGGACGCCACGGCGAGGAACCAAGCCGCGTCAGCCCGGAGATGTTGATGGGGGGAAGCCCCGCGGCGTTCGGACTAACGGGGATGCCGGTCAAGCCGTAGTCGGCTGCGGCGGACTTGCCCAATTCCAATCCGATCGGGTCACTGTGCGCATAATCCCGGTTAAAGCCTCCACGCAATTCATTCAGCGACGACGAAGACAGAACATCGGTCCAGGCGAGCGCAAGCGACTTCCCGCGAATCCGGTACTGCGTTGCAAAGTTGCCATTGCCCACGATGGGATTACTCGTCCATGGCGGGTCCTGCCGGTCGACGGTGTAATTGCTGTATCGCCCAAAGATCCGGTTGTTCTGATTGAAGCTGTGATCGATGCGGGCGTCGTAGGAATAGGTGTCGTTCGGCACCGAATACTGGTACTGATAGTTCGGCGCGCCGGTCCAGCTCTTGGCCTGTCCAAGGCGCGCGACGGCCGACGGCAGGTTCGGGTCCGGGTACAGCGCCAGCAGCTTCACTCCCACCGGATCCAGGCAGCCCTTGCTGATGATGTTGCCCGTCACGCAGCCAACCTGGCCGTTCACTTTCGAGTCGGCGAGGGTGGGCGATAATTCGGTGAAATTCCCCTGCTTCATCAGCGGAGTCGGTACGGTGGAATTCACCGTGGTGAACTTGCGGCTGGAAAACTTCTGCGCGTCGAAAAAGAAGAAAGTGCGGTTTTTGATAATTGGGCCGCCGATAGTTCCGCCGTACTGGTTCTGAATGAACTGGCCGCGCTTCACCCCGCCGGCATTGTTGAAAAACGTATTCGCATCGAGTTGGCTATTGCGGAGAAACTCCCACAACGCGCCGTGGAATTGATTGGAGCCGCTCTTGATGGACGCATTGATCACCGCGCCTGCCGACGTTCCAAACTCGGCGGAGTATGTTCTGGTCTGCACGCGAAATTCCTGCAACGCGTCCGGCGGAGGCTGCACCACCTGCACCGATCCTTCCTGAAGATTGGACGAGCCTGAGTTATTGTCCACGCCATCCAACGAAAAATAGTTCTGCGTCTCCAGGTTGCCGTTCGAGCTGAAGCGGTCCGGCGCCTGGTTGTTTTGGTTGGTAAGGTTCTTCTGCACACCCGGTTCCAGCAGTGCCAGATCGGCGTAGCGGCGGCCGTTGAGCGGCAGATCGCGAATCTGTCTCTCCTGCACTACACCGCCAACGTCCGCCGATTGCGTCTGAAGCAGTTGCGCCGTGGATTGGACTTCGAGCACCTGCGTAACTTCTCCAATGCTCAAGTTGAAATCGACAGAGGGCCGCGACTGCACGTGAATCTCAATGTCGTTTTGAACCTGTGTTCCAAAGCCGGCCGCGCTGCTTTTAACGGAATACTTACCCGGCGGAACGGCGCTGAACTGATACTGCCCGGCGTCGTTGGACGCGGTGGTTTGCACCACGCCTGTCGCTGCATTGGTGAGCGTGATGGCGGCCTTTACAAGGGCGGCGCCGCTGGAATCACGAACGGTTCCGACAATGGCGCCAGTGTCGATCTGGGCGTACACCACCGTGGCGCAGAAAAGAAGCGCGGCGAAACTGGAACGGAATTTTGTCAGCATGAATTTCATCCTCCTGAAAGGGAATATGGAAGACGAACGCTCAGTGGATAACTGCAATCGCTGAACGCGCGTCCGAATTGACATGGAAGGTTCGCAGACTCTAAACATCGTGGTCTGCCCTTCTGGTTGAAGATGAAAGCGCAGAGGCGCCATTGAACATCTCAACGGTGAGGTACAGGAAACTCGCTGTCGAGTTATCGGCAGAAGCCTGTGCATCCTTACTATCTCTCTCGTATTGACCCTGTTGAAGCAACTTCTCTATAATCTACAGCGAGTTCGCGGGGATTGCAACTGAGTTTTCGATGCGGCCACTTCAGGAGTGCTGCTCCAAGCGGGCGTGAGTTTCAATCGAGATCAGTCACCGGCAGTTACGCGGTGGTCCAGCGGAAGCGGAACAAAGAATTGAAAAGGGGAACGGATAGATGGTGGGCCTGAGAGAACTCGAATCTCTGACCTCCTCCGTGTCAGGGAGGCGCTCTAACCAACTGAGCTACAGGCCCATTTTGTCCGACTTTCAAATATAACACGCCTTCCCCGGAGAGTCGAAATTTCATTCGTCCTGCTAAGCTTAGGCAGAGGAACTGCGATGCGCCTTTTCACCGGCATTTCGATCTGTCCAGACGTCGTCAACCACCTTTCACGCCTGTTGGATCACCTTCGTCCAAAGGCCCATATCAAGTGGACGCCGGTGTATAACTTGCACATCACCACTAACTTCATCGGAGAATGGCCGGAAGAGCGTGTCCAGGAATTGATCGACCGGCTGCGTGCGATGCCCCCGCGCAAACCCATCGAGATCGCCATCAACGGCCTTGGCTGGCTGCCGAATCCTCACCATCCTTCGGCACTGTTTGCTGCCGTGCATGCGCCGGAATCGCTGGCAGTTCTCGCAAAGTCCATCGGAGAAGAGCTGCAAAGTCTGGGCGTCCCAGCCGAGACCCGGCCGTTTTTCCCGCACGTCACCCTGGCACGGATCAAAGAGCCAAACCCGCTGGTTGACCTGAAACACGCCATCGCCAGCCTTCCCTCGGTGGATTTCGGCAGGTTCACCGCAGGCAGATTCCATCTCTTCCATAGTTGCCGTGGACCGGCCGGCTCGGTCTATACTCATCTTGCAGACTTCCCACTGACCGAAACATGATCCCTCTCCTAGTACTTGGCGCCGCTTACCTCATCGGCGCAATCCCCTTCGGCTATTTGTTGGTGAAAATGAAAAGCGGTGAAGACGTCCGGTCCATGGGCAGCGGCAACATTGGCGCAACCAATGTGCTTCGCACCACCGGACGCGCGGCGGGAATCGTAACGCTGCTGCTCGATATCGGCAAAGGGGCGCTCGCCGTTTGGATTGCGGACCGGGTCACGAACGGATCAGCGGTTTGGATGAGCGCGGCCGCGCTCGCGGTGATGGCCGGCCATGCCTATCCGGTATTTCTGAATTTCCACGGCGGCAAAGCGGTGGCGAGCTTCACCGGAGCGTTCCTCTACCTCACGCCTCTCGCGTTGCTTGCGACCCTCATTCTCTTCGTGGCCCTCGTCGCCGCCTCCCGGTTCATTTCTCTCGCCTCCGTTGTCGGCGCCGGCTGCTTTCCGCTGGCTGTGTTTTTGATCGATCACCCGCCGCTTCCCATCCTGGTGGCCTCACTCATCGCCGGGGTTTTCATCGTGATCCGGCACAAGTCCAATCTAAAGCGAATTCGGGCAGGTAACGAGAATGTCTTCTCCTTCGGGGGACGGCGCTGATGAAGCAGCTTACGATTCTGGGGGCGGGAAGCTGGGGCACAGCGCTTTCCATCGTGCTGGCGCCTCGATTTGAGACCGTCCGCTTGTGGGCTCACGAAGCCGAACTCGTATCCCGGATGGCCGAAACCCGGGAGAACGGCCTCTACCTTCCCGGATTTAAATTGCCTGCCAATGTCCAGCCGGCAAGTGATTTCGAAACCGCGCTGGCCGGATCCGCCATCGTACTTGGCGTAACGCCCTCCCACCATCTGCGCCGCGTCTTCACTCAGATTCTGCCGTACCTGTCACCGGAAGTGTCCTTCGTCAGCGCGACCAAAGGCATTGAGAACGGATCGCTAATGCGGATGTCGGAGGTGATGCGGAGTGTCCTCGATCTACGAAACGAATCCAAAATCGCGGTTCTCTCCGGTCCCACATTTGCGCGGGAAGTCGCCAGTGGACAGCCCACGGCGGTCGTGATCGCCTCGGAGGACGAAGAGTTTGCATCGCTTATTCAGACGGCGTTCTCCGGCCCCACGTTCCGGCTCTACACCAACGCGGACCCCATCGGGGTAGAGGTTGGGGCGGCACTAAAGAACGTGATCGCCATCGGCGCGGGCATTTGCCAGGGCTTGGGCCTGGGCAGCAACGCGGTGGCGGCGCTGGTTACCAGGGGACTCGCCGAGATTTCCCGTTTAGCCGTGGCGATGGGCGGAAATCCGCGGACACTGTCCGGTTTGGCCGGGCTGGGAGATCTGGTTTTGACGTGCAACGGCGAGTTGAGCCGGAATCGAAGGGTTGGGATTGCGTTGGCGGAAGGTATGGCTCTCCACCAGATTCTGGCCAGCACCAATTTCGTAGCCGAAGGGGTACAGACAACATACGCTGCGGTCGATCTATCCCGTAGGCATGGGATTGAGATGCCGATCACCGAGCAGATGTATGCCGTCTTACGTCTGGACCGGCCGCCGAAAGAGGCGATCCGGGAGTTGATGGAGCGATCGCTAAAACGAGAGTGATTTCGGTTCAAAACCACGATGAAGCCGCACGAACCGCCGCAACCTTCTGTGGATGATCGTGTTCGATCAAGTATGACGTCGGCCTTCGCCTTGGAACGAGATACCGAACTGATGCTTCGGGTTCGTGACGGGGACTCGGTTAGTTTCGGTTTGTTGCTGGAGCGGCATCGGGGTCCGGTGATTCATTTCTTATACCGGATGGTTCTCAACGATGCGATTGCGGAGGAATTGGCGCAGGAAGTTTTTCTACGGGTATACCGCTCCAGGGCATCTTACGAGCCCACTGCGAAATTCACCACATGGCTGTTCCGGATTGCCACTCATCTGGCATTGAACTGGATTCGCGACAAAAAGAACGAAAAAAAACAGACGCGGTTAGACGAGGATCCAGAGGATGGAATCAGCCGCCAGGTAGTGGACCTGCGGCCGACCGTCGAACAGAAAATGGTCCGCGACGTCAGGCTGCAAGAAGTGAGAAATGCGATTGAGACGCTTCCCTCTAACCAGCGGGCGGCGGTGCTAATGCACAAATATCAGGAAATGGAGTATTCTCAAATCGCGAAGATATTGCGGTGCTCGGAATCGGCGGTGAAGTCTTTGCTGTTTCGCGCCTACGAGACTTTGCGGTTGCGGCTCGCGCACATGGCTTGAAAACGGGCCGTGAAGGAGGTAATTATGCAATGTCCTATTAAAACGAAAGAAAACGCCGAGATCCTTCTCGACTATTCATCCGGGAAGTTGACGCCGGACTTGTCTGCCATATTCCAAAGCCATATGGAATCGTGCGAGGATTGCCGTGCGTTCTCCATTGCCCAACGATCCGCCTGGGAAGCTCTAGACGCTTGGGCGCCGATGCCGATCCCGGCAGACTTCGACAGGAAGTTGTACGCCCGGATCGATCAGTATGAGAAAAGCCGTTGGTGGATCAAACTTTGGCACCGTAGTATCTGGCAGTCCGGTTCATTTGGACCGGCAATGCCAATCGCGACGGCCTGCCTCACGCTGGCTGTCGGGGTAATGCTGTGGCTGCCTGTAAACAACAAGCCGGCGGTAGATTTGGCTTCGCCGCAAACGAAGATGGAGAGCTCAGATCTGGAACAGATCGAGACCACCCTCGAAGACCTCGAGATGTTTAGACAGCTCACGCCAACCTCTGCAAGAAGCTGATTACAGGACACTTAACGAAAAATGGCTGCGTTTCGTACAATTCCGCTGCTGGCGCTTTTGCTGCTGGTGCAATGCCTTTACGCCCAGCCGAAAAAGTCGAATACGCCTCGCCCGCCGCGCGCCAGGTTCAACGCAATCGACAAGTTGAGCAGGATGCCGCCCGCCCAACGGCAACGGCAACTCGAAAAGTTATCTCCGGAGCGGCGCGCCCAGGTGGAAGACCGGTTGGAGAAGTACAACCGGCTTCCGCAAGCACAGAAAGAACGTCTCCGGGCACAAACCGAGACCTTTCAGAACTTGCCGCCGGAAAGGCAGGAGGCGGTCCGCAAGATGTTTCGGCGGTTTAACGACCTTCCGCAAGACCGGCGCAAGCCCGTCCGGGAAGAACTGCGTCAGTTGCGGGGAATGCCGGAAGCCGAGCGCGACGCGCGCATCAATAGTGAAGAATTTCGCAATAATTATTCGCCAGGCGAACGTCAGATTCTGGAGAATCTGACTACATTGGTTCCGCCGAACTGACCACTGAAAATTTCGCTGAGAAAATTGCCGCTGCTACCCCACCTAGATGCAGGGAAGAAAGCAGATGCAAATCCACGCGTACCAACAGTTATTGCTGAACGAAAAGGCCAACGTACTCGCCAGCCTTGGCTTCAGGCCAGTTGCCGTTGCCGGGGAAGGGCGGCTCGGCGAAGAAGATCAGGCCCAGGTTTCCAACGACGAATTCGTTTCTCTCCGCCTGAACAATCTGGAATATCAAAAACTCCGTCTCCTGAACGCGGCACTCGATCGCCTTCGCGAGGGCGAGTATGGCATTTGCACGCGCTGTGACAAGCCAATACCGTCACGCCGGCTGCAAGTACTTCCGTGGGCGAAATACTGCGTACCTTGCCAGGAACACATCATGCTTAATGAAGCCGAGGAAGAATTCGATGCTAGTTCTTCCGGCAGCTTTGACGAAGTTCACTAACTTGGCGGGATGTTGGAGGCGCGGGGCGGGATCGAACCGCCGGATAAAGGCTTTGCAGGCCTCTGCCTTACCACTTGGCTACCGCGCCGGACTTTCTCATCTGAAGGCGAATGTTTTTGGAGGCGCGAGACGGAGTTGAACCGACGATGGAGGTTTTGCAGACCTCTGCCTTACCACTTGGCTACCGCGCCTGAAACTGGAGGGTCTTCTCAGGAATACCGCGTTCCGCTATACAAAGTCAATCAGGGAATGATAGGCAACAACAAATAGGACGGATATTGTTTGCCGTGGTAGATCCGCTGGTTCGCCACGCGCAGTTCCGTTTCGTCCGCAATACGCCTTCCTGTGTTGGGGTTACGGTCAAAACGCGGGAAGTTGCTGCTGGAAATCTCCACCCGGATCTTGTGTCCAGCCCGGAATACGTTGCTGGTGACTCCAGCGTCTATGCTGATCTGGTAGATTTCCCCTTGCCGCGCGAGTACCGGTTGATCGAGCGAGTTCCGGTACCGCAGCCGTAGCGCGCCGTCGGTCAGATTGTGCGGAACGCCGTTGGGTAACACGTCTACCAGCTTCGCCGTGAAATCGGTGTCCGGTTGCGAGGTGGATGCGTAGAGCACCACCCGGATGGGCCCTGTGACTTCCAGATCCTGCTTGAGCGCCGGAGTGGAAAAGACCAGAACATCGTCACGCGCTTCAATCGCGGACTGGTCTCGCGGTCCCCAGGGAAAAATCCGGGGATTACAACAGATCGCACCGCCGTTGGTGGGCACCGGGTTGCGGGGGTCGTATACGAAATCGTCGACTAGATCGTACTTGTGGGGCTCGCTGGTAAGCAGGCCATCGCCTTTGGCTGAATTCGCATTTCCCTTCCCGGTGAGGTAGAGCGGCGTATACCGTGTCCGCGCCAGTGGCCATTCGCGCTCGTCGCGCCACTTGTTCGAGCCCATCACGAAGATCCGGACCGGCGGCTGGCGAAACTCCGGGGCCGGATGCGGGGCCTTCAGCCAGTGTTCGAACCACTGCAGTTGGTAGGTGCGGATGGGCGCACCTGAGTCTTTCCCAAAATCGACGCCGGGGAACTTGATCGACATATCGTGCGGCCAGGGTCCGATTACGATCCGGTTTGCCGATGTTTTCTTCGCGAGAATGGAATAGGTCTCCAGATCGCTCTGCGCGTAATTGTCGTACCAGCCTCCCACTATGAACGCCGGGATGCGAACTTTATCGAGATGCTCCCGCGTGCTGAGCGCATTCCAATAAGCATCCAGATTGGGATGATTCAGCGCCTCCTGATAAAACGCGATGGAATGCCCTGTAGTCGCCGCATCGATGGTCCGGAGCGGAAGATGCCGGACGTATTCGGCAAAGCTGGGCGGCTCAAACGAAGGAGCACGAAGATTCTCCGCCATCCATAGCAGACGATGGCCCAGCTTCATCACTCCGCCGGGGGAATAGAACCGGTCGCGATACTCATCGGATCCGGAGACTACAGGAAAGATAGCCTTCAAGTGCGGGTTGTTCACGATGGCCGCTTTCCACTGAACCATGCCGCGATACGATCCGCCGATCATCCCGACATCGCCGTTGGACCAGGATTGACGGGCGATCCAGTTGAGCGTATCGCTTCCATCGCCGGACTCCTGCTCCAGCGGATGGAAGACGCCTCCGGAAGCGTAGCGGCCGCGGACATCCTGCACCACCACGTTATAACCACGATCGACGAACGCGCGATAGCTCGAGCCGAGGTCGGTATCCTTGCCATACGGAGTCCGAAGCAGGATGGTGGGAAATTTGCCGGTTCCAGGAGGCCTGAAGATGCGAGTGCTGAGCCGGACGCCGTCCCGCATCGGGATCTTGACCACCCCATTGTCTTCGTTGGACGCAGAGGGGTTGTACGCGGACGGATTGACCTCGTTGGCGGCAGCTTCGGCGTACAGCGAGAGCGTGAGGCTCAACGCACACACCCGTAGCGCAAACGGCACATCCATCCTCATACACACATCATCCTAAATCCGGCAGTTCAAATCCAGCGGATCGGGCCAAGGCGTTGAAATAGCTCAGAATTTCAACCTCGCAGTTCACCATTATGGTTATACCTGATTCCCTTGCAACTCCTTGTGGCCTGGAGATTTATCCGGTTCCGGGCGGCTCCCCGGATTTAGGATCGTCCTTCAAGTTGCCGCATTCAGCAACGTTTTCCAATACTGGGCGGCCACGCGTTCCACGGCATGAAACTCGCGGATATGCGCCGCGCCACTGGCACCAATGCGCGTTGCGTGCTCCGGATACCGGCTGAGCCAAAGCATAAAGGCTGCGAGCATGTCTTGCTCCGCGGCACCCGCATCCACGCGCAGGCAGGCGGTTTCCGGAAATCGGGAAGTCTCCATTGCCCGCGTCATCACTACAGGCTTCCCTATACCCATCAGACGTATGGCGATGCCGGAAGTTTCTCCCGCGGCAGGGTAGCGCAGATTGACGCACACATCTACGCTCTGCGCATTCCGCCAGAAATCGGCTTCGGCGGTGTATCCGATCCTGATAATTCCCGGCTGATCCAGCAGCGGGGCCATCGCCCGCGCAAGATCCGTAGACACGCACTCGCCCGCTACCAGCAGGCCGATGTTTTCCGATTGTCGACGAACTTGCGTGTAGGCACGCAGAAGAGGAAGTATTCGCTTGGACTCGCGCAAGTGCCCAAAGATTCCGAACATGAACGGGCGCGGGGCTTGTTCTATCAGCGCGAGCGGCGGTTCGAATAGATGCGGAATCTCCACAACATTCGCGCCAACACAGTGCGCTTTCACCATCGCCACAGCTTCGGGGTTATGCACGATGATCGTGCGGGATGCCTCCGCAATCCGCCGCAGCATGGGATACCGGAAGTATTCCGCGTCCGCGCCAGATGCGGCACGTCCATGCCAGAGATTCGCCGCCTGGTCCCGAGTCCATTCGCCGTAGTTGTAAACGAATTCGTCGATGTACTGCTGTTCCGTCAGCGATCCGAGGAAGAAGTGCTGCAGCACTGCGTCGTGCAGAACCACCACACCGGGCCGGGCGAGAGCGCGCCCGTAGATGTCATGATGAAGCTGATTGTTCCCTAACTGGTAGAGGTTCACATCGGCGTCATGCCGTGCTTCTGGTTCCACATCTCCCAACTTCCGGAGCGCGGCCAGAAGTGTCGCGGCGTAATCGGCAACTCCGGTGCGCGCCGGTGGCAACGGCGAATCGTAACCGACCTTCACGGTTTCTTTCGCCGCCCGAACAGCGCTGTGCCGACGCGAATGTGCGTGGCGCCCTCTTCGATGGCAACCTCAAAGTCGTGCGACATTCCCATGGAGAGTGCGGCGAGACCGTGCTGTTCGCCAAGCAGGCGTAGCGCACGGAAATAGGGGCGCGATGGCTCGGCATCATCGGACCAGGGCGGCATGGTCATCAACCCGGCCAGCCGTAGATGAGAGCACCGCTTCACGGCATCTATCAGAGCCGGAAGCTCGGGCGGAAGGGCGCCGCTTTTTGAATCTTCCGCGGACAGCTTCACTTCGAGAAATACGTCCAGAGGCTTGCCGGCCGCGTCCAGGCGCTGCGCCAACTTCGGTGTATCCACTGTTTGGATCACATCGAACAGCTCGGAAGCGATCTTCGATTTATTCGATTGCAAATGACCAATCAAGTGAAAACGCGCACCTATCAGATCTGAAACTTCATTCGCCTTGCCCTGAAACTCCTGGACGTAGTTTTCCCCGAATTCGCGAAGACCTAATTCGTAAGCGTCGCGGATCACCGAGGCCGGGAACACTTTCGTCACCGCGATGAGAGTTACATCGCCGCGACTGCGTCCACAACGCTGCACCGCGTGCTGAATGCGCTCTTCCACTGCGTCGAGCCGGATCTTCATTTCTGACATCAATCCTATAATAGAGGGCAGATGCAAATGGCAGGCGCAGAGGAATTACTTCTGGCAATCCAACGCTTCCTTGCGGGAAGCAAAGCGCCGGTGTTGATTGAGCCTGGAGAAGGGCACATCGCACTCACCAGGGATTCGTATCATTTGGAACTGCAGAACGGCCGGCTCACCCTACAAGCCTGGAATCAGGATCGGAACGTGGTCCGCAAAGTAACGGGCATCTCGGCCGAGAGAACCGGCCGCCTCGATCTTCTCGTCGAGCACTTCGGCAAGCGGACGGGTACGTTGCAACTGCTGGATCTGGCACGGCCGCAGACTCAATCCGCAAGCAAACGCGGCGCCCGCCTGCACTACAGGGAGACATTTGGCCGATCGCTTTCGCGTCAGTTTCCCGGCTGGACGCTATCTGAACTGACCACCGAGCAGGATCTGCAGCACAGCCTTTCGCCGGTTTATCCACGAGCATTCCTGAAGAAGGGTGCATCCGGACTGGCGGCGATTGGCGCTGCCCCGGAGAACGCCGATTGCAGCGGAATTCTTAGCTTCGGCCTGATCTGGCTCGACTATCTTCGCAAGCGCGAGCCTAAGATCAAAGTTGCCGGACTGGTGCTCTTTCTTCCCTCGGGACAGGAGCGGACCACGTGTTTGCGGCTACTGTACCTGGACGAAGCCAAGGCGCACTGCACCGTCTACGTTTACTCTTCGGAAGGCTACGAGCAGCGGATCGACCTTCAGGATTATGGGAACCTGGACACGCACTTGCAGACACGTCGTTCCGCATCGCCTCTTACGAACGCGAAGACGGATGCTTGGGTGGAACAACTGTGCCGTATTCCCGGAGTGGAAGCGATTGATGGCGGAGACGGTTCGCTGAGCCTTCGGGTCCGCGGAATGGAATTTGCGAAACGGACCGCCGAGGCGTTTGTATTTGGGCTCGAAACAAAATACACGGCCCATGCTTCTAACCTAATGGAGATTGACGCGCTGGCACGGCATCTCGCCAGCAAAAGGAGCGGAGAGAATCCCGACAAACGAAGCCTTCTGTACCAATCGCATCCGGAGCGGTGGTTGGAATCGCAAGTGCGGGCATCGGTGCAGAGCCTGGACGCAAGCCTGGAGCAGTTCCCCATCTACGGACAGGTGCCCGCGTTTGCAGGCGGCGAGCGGGGCGTGATTGACCTTCTGGCGACGGAACGAGACGGGCGGCTCGCTGTGATTGAACTGAAGGCCACGGAGGATATCCACTTGCCATTGCAGGCCCTGGATTACTGGATGCGCGTGAAGTGGCACGTGGACCGGGATGAGTTCACGCCCAACGGTTACTTTCCTGGAATGCCGTTACGGAAGCTTGCGCCACGCCTTTTGCTGGTGGCCCCAGCGCTTAACTTTCATTCCACCAGCGAGATAATTCTTGGATACTTCTCTGCTTCAATTGACGTCGAAAGGATGGGCGTCTCCATGGATTGGCGCCGCAGTCTACAGGTGGTCTTTCGGCTGCCGGGTGCAGCCAGCGCGGCTTAACACGGGGGAACCAACACTTATGATGGGAACGCAAATGATTAAACAGCTCCGCGACGCTATTTCGAGTTTGAATCCGCAGGAGGTCCGCGATATCACCGAACGTCCGGTCTCCATTACTCTGTACGCTTCAACGACGAATATGTACGAAGAGATGGAGCGTTTTTTTACGCCGCCGGAGTTGTCTCCCCAGAAACGTGCCGAACTGCGGCATGTGTTGCGGCGCACCGGCGATTCGCCTCTACAGGCAGTGCTGGAAGTGTACGAAGAAGGCATCTCCCATCCGAAGAGCGGATTTGTTTACTACCCCGATGACCCGAAGCGCGTGGTGTGGGAGATTATCGAGAAGCATCCGGATCTACAGCTATCCCTGGCGCGCCATATTCATCCTTTCCGGGCTCCGGTGGTAAACCAGATCATTAAAACTGTGTCGAAAGAGAACGCGCTCTTTTCACTGGCCACCGCCGTCCCGTCGATTCTGCCGTTCATTTCCCTGCCCTGGGCAGTGGGTGAATTCGCCTCCGATACGGCATTTCTCACGATGAACCAGGTACGAATGGCGTTTCAAATTGCCGGCGCCAGCGACCGTAACATTGGGTATCGTGAACAACGCGCTGAAATGGCGTCGCTGGTGGCTGGCGCGTTCGGCTGGCGCGCGATTGCGCGGGAACTGGTGGGGCATATTCCACTGGGCGGCGGCTTGATTCCGAAAGCCGCGGTGGCTTACGCGGGGACGTATGTGGTGGGACTCTCACTAGAGCGCTTTTACCGGATAGGTTACGGCTACACACGCGAAGAACGCAAGAGCGCGTATGAATCTGCTTACGAGCATGGTAAGTCCGTCGCGAAGGCGTTTCTCGAGAGCCACCGGTCCAAGCAGCCTGCGTAATTGCTACTGTGACCGGCAGGGCTGCTCTCTTAGGATTGGCGCAAGAATTACTTCGCATTGGAAGGAGCTATGGTGTAGTTCCACATTGGGAGGATCTTGTACCGGGTGATACGGAGTTCGCGTAGCCTTTCGGCAGAGGGTTTGACTTTGTCGAAGGTCTGAAGCTTCCAGGCGTGGTAGTCGATGCATGATTGCATGTCGATTGGGAATAGCGGGGACAGATCGTCGGGCCCCAGTGGCCCGTGTCCCCGGACGCAACGCCGAAGCCGGTGGTTTCGGCAAGTCGGGAACGATGTTGTGTCAGGCCCGCGGGATACGGTCTTCCGTCAACGGATACTTGATGCTCTCCATGAGCATCCATTGACCTGGCTAGCAAGGGCTAGATGACACCGTCCCTGGCTGCTGCAAGGCGAACCAGCTCTCTGCCATAAGGATTCAGTGACCCAGAGCTATCTGGTTCTTGGTCCACCAAGTTTTCCAGAACGTCAGATACTGCGTCTCATTCTGAACGAACGTGCTCATGGCCGGAAAATTATTCAGAGTATCTTGGTTCACAAAGCCACTCGGAGTTCGGGGCGCTTGCACACTGTCCAGTTGTAGGGGCGGTTCCCGCGGGATGTACCCCGTATTCGCAAAGGATGCCAAACCGGATAACCCGAAGTACCGGATCGTGACGTCCGTGCTTCCCAGCAAAGGGACAAGGAACGGCAAAGTTTCCTTCGAATGGATGTTGCGCAGCGCCTCCGCGGCGCATCTCTGAAGTCGTGGAATCGGGGATATGGAGGCGGCAAGACGCCCGAGGATCGGAATGCCTATCGGATTCGCATTATTGTAGCTGCAGATTGCGTTCGCGATGGATGCCGACGCAGATGGTTGTGTCCCTAGGCTCTGAAACTGTCGCTGAACGCTTGCCAGAGTACTTGTATCTCCCTGGCGTATCAGGCCGCTCATCCCAAGCGTCTGAAGTTCCGGCCGAGTTCCTGACGACCAGCGTGCGTACACTCTCCTTATCGCTGCGCTAGCCATGTGATCGAATGAATTAAGCCTCTCCGGAAATAAGATGATGCTCGGCCCGCCGCGTTCCTCTATACCGTTAAGAAGCTCCAGAAACAGCTTTTCATTAACCGGGGTCCCAGATGTGTATTGGAAGTCAGCCGATACGATGGTCGCGCCAGCCGGGAGAATCACCAGACCGAGAGGGGCAGCTCCCGCAAGTGTCGGTATGATCTGCCAGAATGTCGCCTTCGAATTTCCGTTTAGAAACCACAAGGCCTGTACCCCTTTGATATCCCCTTCCCGTAAGTCACCGGTAAGTGAGGTCCACTGCGCCGATATCAGTTGCTTAGGCGCGACATTGCCTTTTAGCACGCGATTAACAGAAAGTACGAAGGACACCAGCGAGCCCGACTGCGATTGCTGTGTGACCGTTGCAACCACTACTGCGTCCGCCTTTTCAGCAACTGTTTGCAGATCTAGCAGACCAATCGGGCTAGCAACAGTAGTTGGTGTTCCGGATATCCCGACAAGCATGATAAAAGCAAGACTTCTTAGATTCATGATCTAGGCTCCTGTCAGTGTTGAATCCGAAGCGCGTTCCGGTGGTCACCGTGTCCAGTGTAGCGCCCAAACGTATTTTGCTGGACATCGACGTCCCACGGCTCGACAGTTGACCCGATGTTCCAGTACTGCTGAGGTCTGTCAACTCCGATCTGCCTTGCACGCTCGGAAGAACGCATGCGGCGCATCCCTTAATCGATATCTGGTCAACCCAATAGACTCCTGGTTTTTCCCCGCCAGGCAAAGACTTTGCGGTTGGGAAATTCCAGGAATAGCTCTGATCATCTCGGACAAGTGGACTGAAATATTCATTCACCGATATCGATGTGGCTGGGTTGAGACACCGGTCGCGGCACTATTTGCCGCGCAGGCGAAAGGTAAGGCCGGCCATCACGGTAACCGGATAGCCCGGCGTTGCATGAATTCGTGACATGGCCGCTTCCCCAGGCAGGCGTGATTCGAAGTCGTTCTGCGTCTCGTAGTAGTTGCGATTGGTCATGTTGTCTACCGTGAGATTGAACTCCACGCCGCGATAGAGGCGGCGCGACATCCCAAAGTCGAGAACCGTGTGGCCGGACGCCACAATTCCAGGATCTTCGCCGTCGAGGCGGTAGTGATTGATGGCCCGCATCCGCAGCGAGCCGCTCCATCCGTGGAACCCGGCGAGTGTAAGCCCGGCGCTCGCGGTGAAATGTGGTGCGCTGTCCACATAAACACGCGGAAATGTTCCTCGATAAAACGCGTTGAGTACTTTCGTGATACCGCTATTTAACGACAGACTACGGGTGAGCTGTACCGACGTTTTTGCTTCAAAACCGTAGGCGCGGCTGGGACCTTTGAATTCAAACGATCCGTCGTCTGGAATGTAGACTTTCTCGTTCGATCGGTCGATCCAAAACAGATCCGTACTCACCGAAATCCGTCCCATGTGATGCGACGTGCCCACCTGGTAGAAATCCGTGGTGGCGACGCGCGCCAAGTCAGGATACTGCACTACGGCGCGCGCGTCTGAGGTGGAAATGCCGCGTCCATAGTTGACGTGGAACGTGACCGGTACTCGAAAGGACGGAGTGTATGCAAGGCTCGCCTTCGGCTGAATATTTCCTGCGTTTTGTGTCTCGGTGGCTGATGGATCCACACGGTCCGCGACATTGAACCGAAATTCATCGAACCGCAGGCCCGCACCGAGTTGTAGCTTGTTCGAGAACAGCGAGAGACTCTCCTGCACATAGCCTGCGCCGTTCGTCACGCGAACATTGGCGCGCGACGTGACGCCCGTGGGCACTCGCCCCATGCGGGGATACAGTCCGACGTTGATCTGATTGTCGTGATAATTCGCGCCAGTGGTGAGCAGCGATTGGCCCCAGGAAAACCGCGACGGGTGCAGATACTGAACGTTGGCTCCTTCCTGCAGGCGCGAATCGTGCTGCTGAATGGCATCCCCGTTTTCGGGATCGTTTAGAAAGAAGGTGAAATTCGAGTACAAATCGAACAGCGACCGGCTGACGAAGGCATCCGCTTTGAAGACGTTTCCTTTGTCGTCGTTGCGGCGGTAGTAGATGCCCGCAGTGCCGGAGCGAACGAGCCCTCCGTCGGACGGGTCTACAAATCCGAAGCGGTCGAGCCGGCCGGCGGCCACTTCATCGAGCGGGATCTGCCCGGAGGAATTGAAAGTGTTGAGGCCGCCGTTGAACTTGAATCCGATACTCTGATGGTCTGAAAGACGCCGCGTCAGGTTCGCCGTCACGTTGTGGCGCCGGTATTGGAGAGGGCTCTCGAAAGGGCCGTCCGTGCGCGATCCCTCATAGGCGACGAAGGCTTCGCCTCGCTTCAGTTCCGGACTGAGCGCCAGGAATGTGCGAAACGAACCGAACGAACCGCCCTGGATGCGCGCGGTGATTTCATCCGGCAACGATTCGCGCATCCGGATGTGCACCACGCCGAGTCCGCTGAAGTCGCCGTATTCGGCGCTGAAGGGGCCGTTGATGACATTCACTTCCTGAATGAGTTCCGGGCTGAGACTTTTCAAGGATCCGAGATATCCCTGGCCGTGTCCCTGGGTCGATTGGTTCTGTTGTACGTCGTCCACCAGAACTTTGAGTCCGCCGTTCACGCCGCCGTGATCGAGGTTGAATCCGAAGCGCCGGATCTCCACCGACTTGCCGCCTCCTTCATGCTGTCCGGCGTTGATTCCGGCATCGAGGACGTGAAAGATTTGATCGTCGCGCGAGAAGAGAGTACGGCTGAAGACTTCTGAATTTCGGCGGTCAACATCCGGTTGGGTGGGCGAGGCCGTAATTACAATGCTGGTGTGGATGGGCGGGATGTCGGGCTTGGGGTCTTCCGCCAGGCAAAGCGAGGCGAGAGCGGCGAGAGCGAATACCATCCGAGTGGCCATTGCCATACGGTAACACGATACTGAATTTCGTAGCACACTAGCAATACGCAGTAGATCGCAATTTGGATTACTTTGGTTCCTGATGACGTGACGGGCGGTGCCAGGGGAGCGGTATTCTGGGCTTCGTTAGCTATCGCGCTTCAGTCCCTGGGCATTTGTCAACAGTGCCCGCGCAGGGTCAAAACGAAACTCTAGCTCCCAACTGTACGTTCCGGGGACTATTGCCTTGCCCGGTGAACAGCCCGAATTGCACGTTACTCTGAGTCGTGTTGGGGCTAGCGAACGTGACCCTGTTCAAGACGTTGGATGCGGAGGCCCTCAGTTCGAACCTCACCTTCTCGGTCACTGCGAAGTTCTTAATCAGGGCTGCGTCTTCCTGCACCGTCCAGGGCGTTCGGAGGTAGGACAGTCTGCGGCCCGTGTCGCCGTAAGTCATATTGGGCGGCAGCACAAAGGCTGCGGTGTTGAGATAAGGAACTGTGGGTGCCGAACTCTTCGTCCAGGCTGGATTGAGCAATGGTATTGCGCCGGTTGTAGCGCCAGGGGCGAAGCTGCATCGGGCGTTCGCGCCCGCACCGAACAAGTTCTGGCCGCAATTGATCATCAGCGGGGTACCACTGACATAGGTGTGAATTGCCGACACCTTCCAGTTTCCAAACACCGCGTTGACTGCGGGATGCGCATTTCCGAGAAACCGCTGACCTTTTCCAAACGGAAGCTCATAGACGTAGCTGATGCGAAGATTGTGCGGTGTATCCTGGCTCGCCACCGCTTTATCCAGCCGCCGGTTGTATTGGTTCTGAACATTGCCGTCGCTGGTCCGGTTTGCGTCTTCGCCATTTGAACCGGAAATCAACTTAGCAAAAGTGTAGGAAGCCAACAGGAAGAGACCATGATCGAAACGGTGCTCAATGCTGGCTTCCAGAGCGTGGAAGGTCATATGACCGTCGTTCTGACCGCCCGCGTCGCTGCCGATCCCTGAATATTGCGGATACGGACGCAACGCTTGTTGAAGCTGCAGATTGGTGGGGAAGCCTGCATAGGGCAGCTTAAACCCTGAGGCGGCCACTGTCGGATTGTTGATAACCGAACTGATCGGCTGGCTCAACAGGTTGCCGTAGATGTTCCAATATTTCGGGTCAAGCTGGTTTTGATTTTGTTGTCTCGACAGGAGTTTGATTCCGATTGTGGCATGGTAGCTGGCGCGGAACACCGAGCTTTTCGTGAGGGTGCGGTCAATCGTCAGATTCCAGTCGCCGAAGTAGGGCGCCCGGCCCGCTTTAGGGTTGTAGTAGAACGGACTCTGATTCAGCAGATTTGCGCTCAGGACCGCCGGGCTCGCGATCGGCGGCCGGAGCGCCGCGATCTGGGGCGCAAACGAAGTGTAGCCATCTCTCACCAAATAGGAGACACCATTGGAGAGCGCGTTCCCGATCGATCCAAATGTTCCGCCGAAACCCTGAATGCCATTATCGGCGTTGCCATCCTCGCGTGAAGGCTGGTAGTAGATGGATCCACCGGCGCGAATCACGGTCTTCGAGTCGAGTTGATACGCCAGGCCCAAGCGCGGGCCAAAGGCATTCTTTCTGGTTTCACCGAAGCGATCTGGAGCACCGTCGACGCCGGCGAACAGCATGGCGCCAAGAAGCCCTCCGGCCGCTGCATTCGGACAAGTTGGGCAGAAGTTAGAGTTGTGGAGATTTCGTTCTTCCTTGGGAATCGGCAATTCGTAGCGCAGGCCGATGTTCAGAGTAAACTTGCTATTCACCTTAAAGTCATCCTGCACGTACCAAGCGTAGTAGGGCCAGAAAAATGCCGTATCACTGGGATACCGGAAACCGCCCCCGCTCGCCGCTCCCAAAACGAAGGATGCAAAGTCAGAGCCGCTATTGGCAACACTTGGATTCCCGGTACCGGCGGCGCTGAAGTTCACGATGCCGAAAGCGCCGTTGTAGTCGAGCCGGCGATAAAGGCCTTTCAGATATTCCATTCCGAATTTGACGGTTTGCCGTCCCTTGATCCATGACATTTGCTCTTTGATATTTGTCGTTCTTTGGCGCGAGTCGGTAAATACGCTATTGCCCCACGTCGCCAAACTGGTGTTGTACGTAGTGGAGGTTCCAGGAGCAAGCGGCGTCACAGTGCCTGCGGCATACGTGGCTTTTGCCAGATCTGCCGGAAAACTGCTGACGTATCCCGGTGCTTCAATGACGTGGCGGCGATTAAAGCCTATCGTGATGTGATTCAGCAGGTTCGATGTAATGATGTAGTCATCGTTCAAGCGATGGTATTCCGTGGTCACGTCCGACGGGAAGCCGGTGCCGGGCAGGCCCTCGAGATTGTTGATGCTCGGCCTCGCTGGACTGTAAAAGTGGCTGTAGAGATAGCTGATCCGGTGTTTGTCTGTAAAAACATAGTCGAGCTTGATCGAAGGCAGCGACGATCTGGCTGTCGAATAACTCCGGGAACGATAATTATTCGCGATCTTGGCGGGGTCATCCGGATGAGGCAACAAAGACATCAGCCGCTGGGCCGTGGGATCGATGCGGGATGGACAAATCACGTCCAATACGCCGTTGCACTGCAAACGCGGGCGATCGCTCGCGTTGGCGATGATTTTCCCGTTTGCATCGAATGGGTCGTACAGAGGAAAAGTCTTGCCCGTTGAATCCACGTTCCTGCGGAAATCCCCGATGCGGTACTCATCGATAGGTGCATTCACCAGCGAGGTCGATTGGCCGTTTCGTGTCGAGGCGCGTTCATAGGCAAAGAAGAAGAATGCCTTGTTCCGGCCATCGAACCACTTTGGGATGAAGATTGGCCCGCCGAAACTGCCGCCAGGATTCCATTGGCGGACGATAGGCCGCTTGGACGGCGCGAAGGTGAACCCGCGAGCATTGAATACTTCATTGCGGTTGAAGAGGAAACCGCTGCCGTGAACCTGATTAGTCCCGGACTTTGTCACCCAGTTAATCACGCCGTTCGAGGTGCGGCCATATTCGGCGGAATAGCCGGAGGTTTGCACCTTGAACTCCTCCATGCCTTCCACGCTCACACCATTCATTGCAGGATCGTTCCGGCGCTCGCTGTTCGATTCCGCGCCGTCTAGTTGTTCGCTCTGGCCGTCCAGCAAGCCGCCGCCGATTCGCGGATTGTTGGCAGGACCAATGACGCCAGGAGTCAGAATCACAAAGGCAAGATTGCTTCGTACGCTGCCGCCGCTGATGAACAGCGGCAAATCGGTGATGGCCCTGGTAGCCACAACCTTACCGAGGTTGCTGCCCGTCGTTTCCAGCAACGGAGCAGCGGCAGTAACCTCAACCGACTGATCGACCGCACCCACCGTCAAACGAACGTCCACGTCCGCAACGCTGGCGACGTTCACTCTTACTCCGGTTGTTTCCGATCTGCGGAACCCAACTTTCTCCGTGCTGATCTTGTAATCGCCCACCGGAAGGTAAACGATGGTGTAAACGCCATCGGTCCCGGTGTTGACGGACTGCTTCAGGCCGGTATTGAGATTCTCCGCGGTGATAGCAACTTCCGGCACCGCGGCACCCGACGAATCTGTCACTGTCCCTCTGATTGTTCCCAGGTTCTGTGTCCATGCCGGAACGCACATCGACATTAATACAAACAGGTATTTCGTGCAGCTTTTCATGTGTTGACCTCTGGGACCCCTCAGGCTGCGAGCTGGGTATTACTTTCCTGCCCGCGGCTTGTATGCAATTCGTCAATTATATATCACCCCATTCTTTCTGCTTTTCAGAAAGCGAGCCTGGGTGGTGTACCGATGGCGGCTTCGGGAAGCGAGTAAACTCGGGATATGAGAAGGATCCATTTGTCAGTCGCTTTG
>JANYCV010000639.1 GCA_025360145.1 Acidobacteriaceae bacterium | reverse complement strand
TTCCAATTCTCCACGGGCGCTGGTACGGATGTCACCATCACAGCGAATAACACGGTTAGTAGCACCGCCTCCGGACTTGTTACTGCCCCGAGTGCGGTAACGGTCACTTGCATAAGGACCCCGACTCCGACTTACACGCCGGGGCTGGCGCAGACTGTTTCGGTTACTTCGGCGGCGGTGGGCGGCACTCCGTTCACAGTGGATAGGTCTGTTGTTGCGCCGCCAGCCTGGCTTACAGTTGGCGTTCCGACGGGCGGCACTGCCAGCGCGGTGCCAGTCACATTTACCGTGGTGGCGGCTGCTGGATGCGGCGCCTTCGCGGCGGGCACCAACAATGTGGCAACGCTTCATCTTTTAAATGCGCCGGGCCCGGACAAGCTGGTGGTGGTTACGCTGCAGGTTCTGGCTCCGTCCCCCTTGGTTGCCACATCCAGTGCGGCTTCGCTTTCCTACACGAAGGGTTCCGGCACGGCGGGCTATGTGGATGTAAACGTTACTTCGGTGGCTAGCCCTGCCCCCTTCTTTGCGGTGGATACGGCAAGTCTTCCGATCTGGCTGACAGTGGATGCCATCACAGGAACGGTGCCAAAGTCACTGCGCTTCACCTCGACGAGCGTGGCCGATACGCTTGCCCCCGGCACCTATAGCGCCACGGTTTACCTGAAAGTTTCCGGTTTTGCGGGCTTGCCGGTGCCTATCAGTTTGCTGGTGACCAACAAGGCCCCGCGGTTAACGGTGGCCGAAGGAACCACGCGGAACATCTCCTGGGTATTGGGGGCAGCTCTTCCCACGCCGGCTGTCACGGCCGTCTCCAGTGATTCTCCCCTTGCCTATAGCGTCACCACCGGCGGCATTTTGGGGCCTATTGTCAGCGCCAGCCAGCAAAAAGGCCTAGCCTACAACTTCGGCACCCAGATTGCTATCACCTTCAACCCGCTGATCTTTGCAGCGGCGCAGCCGGGCAGCGTGCTGACAGGGACGGTAACTCTTACTTCGGGTAGTCCGGTTTCGACAATTGTGGTTACCTTCAACATCACTATCCTGTCTCCGGGATCCACGGTGACGGGAATCACTCCGGCGAGTCTGCCGACGGCATCGGCCGGCCAAGTCTTCACGGTGGTGCTTACCGGCACTGGATTTGTAGGGGGCACGGATATTTCCCAGAAGACCAAGGTGGGAGTGGTGAGTTTGGGAGCGCTGGTTGTGGACACGAACATCTCGGCTAACATCATCAACCCCTCGAACATCATCCTGACTATCACCGTTCCGGTGGTTGCGGATGCGTACCTGCCCTTCTCTATAGCGGGTACGGGCGGCGTGGTAAACATCGGCGTCTGCAATCCGGTTGGCGGAACCTGCAGCATTCCTACCGGGAGTGCGGCGCTCTCGATTGGCGCCAATCCGATCATTACCGCGGTAACCAGTGCTTCCGCGTTTCTTCAGGTGACACCGCCGGCGGTGCAGACCCTGGCCCCGTTTGACATGATCAGTATCTTTGGCAGCAACTTCAGCTCCTCTGGCGGCACCGGTTGCAGCAGCACCGACGTGTTGTACGGATCGCCCGATCCGGTTGCTCTGCGCTATGCGGCAACGCTTAGTCCGGATGCCGCAGGCGCTACACAGCGATCGCTTTCGGTTACCTTTCAGACTCACGCGAGTCCTGCTGTATTTATCGCGAACTCCCCGCTGCTGTTCGCCACCAACAACCAGATCAATCTGTTGGTTCCGGGTGCGGTTTTCGCGCAAATTGGAAACGCGATCGATGTTGTGGTGAACTTTGGTTACGCTTCGGGCGCAACCATGAAGAGCAGTCCCCCGTTCCCGGTATCGATTGTAGCCACCAATCCGGGAATCTTTACAGTGGGCGCCAACGGTCAGGGAGATGGAGCGATCCTCAATTCGGCCTGGACCGTGATCAGCAGCAATAATGCCGCTGGGATGCGTTCCACTCCCTCGGATTCAGATACGGTCCAGTTCTATGTGACCGGTCTGGGTAAGCCCGACAGCACGGGCGATAACGCGGTTGCTGGAGGCAGCTCAGCCTGGTCTACAGACTGCGCCTCTATCGCGACCTTCCTTAACTCGCTAAATGCGCAGACGTCCGGTACGTATACATCGCTGGACGGAACCGTGATCCAAAGGGCATTGCTCAACACCAACCGCTTGGTTCCGTGCGTGGCGACCACCTCGGCCAACGTTCCCACGGTGACCGTGGGTGGCATTAACGCGCCGGTTATTTACGCTGGATGGGTGGCGGATACTGTCGCTGGTCTTTATCAGTTGAACGTAACGCTGCCGGGCAGAGCGACCGGTCCGTTCACCACCGCCGCGGGCACCCTGACTGCCGCTACTCTCACGGCACCGGTGCAACTACCGGTGGTGATTACAGCCAACGGCGTGACCAGCCAGGCTGGTGTCACCATGTGGGTCACCCCACGGCTGCAGGTCGCCCCCCCAACCCTAGCCGGTCTCACCGGTACGGTTGGTGTGCTCTGGAGCACTTCCCTCAGCGGAGGAAACAGCTACAAGGTAGTGGCAACGGAAGGGGCTTCCCCCTACCGCTATGCGCTTACCTCCGGCTTGCTGCCTGCCGGTCTAACGCTGAGCGCAGCCGGCTTTATCGCCGGAACGCCAGCCGCCAATACGACCGGGGCCTACGTCGTTACTGTGACTGCCACCGATTCGGCTAACCTTCCTGTGACAGGCACGGCAACCTTCACCGTCACCGTCGCCGGAGGCCTGGTAGTCAGCAGCACGGGCGCGGCTCCTTACCTGGCCACCTTTGGTACGCCCAGCGCCTCTCTCACCACGGTGCAGGCTACCGGTGGAACGTATCCATACCTTTACGCGATCACCTCTCCCGTATCATTGCCCACCGGCATGACAATCAACTCCGCTACCGGAGTGGTAGGGACAACGGCGCTGACACCGGCAGGGACTTACAACGTTACTGTCCTGGCGACCGATTCGACAAGCGGCACCCCGTTGACAGGCAGTATCACCTTCGACATCGCCGTCGCGCTGCAAATCAGCCGGACGGCGCCTGTTTCCAGAGCCAACACTGTAGCCGGCGCCATCAGCACGGTGACTGCAACCGGTGCGACCGGAAGCATCACCTACACGCTGGATGCGACAACCGCGGCCCTTGGCTGGGTAACTATCAACTCCGCTACTGGACTGGTTTCCGTCACGGGAAGCTCTGTGGCCGGTGTAGTGAATGCTACCGTAACTGCAACCGACGGCACCGCTGCACCTGGTGCGGCAACCGCCGGAACAGCTACCATCGGCGTTACCATCACGATCACCTAACTTACCAGTTAGGTTTTACAAAACCCCGGCGGTTGGAGATCAAACT
>JANYCV010000633.1 GCA_025360145.1 Acidobacteriaceae bacterium | reverse complement strand
AACTGCGCCTTCGTAATCTCGGTGATCATCCAGGCCAACTTCTCCTGCACCAGTTGGTGGCTGGCAATCGGTTTATTGTCGAACTGTTTCCGGTCAATCGAATACTGCCGGGCCGTTTCATAGCAATCCATCGCCGCTCCAATCGTTCCCCACCCGATGCCGAAGCGCGCTTGCGTCAAACAGGCCAGCGGCGCCTTCAGCCCTTTCGCCAGCGGGAGCACGCAGGAATCGGGAACACGGCAATCTGTGAAGGAAAGGCTCGACGTCACCGATGCCCGCATCGACATTTTCCCGTGAATGTCCGACGAGGTAAAACCCGCGGTTCCCTGCTCCACCAGAAACCCTTGGATGCCCGCCTCCGTCCGCGCCCAAACCACAGCCACCGCCGCAACCGATCCGTTGGTGATCCAAGTCTTTTCGCCGTTCAGTATCCAGCCGTTCCCGTCCTTCCGCGCCTTGGCCAACATGCCGGCCGGGTTTGACCCGAACCCCGGCTCGGTAAGCCCAAAGCAGCCAATCGCCTCGCCGGACTGCATCAGTGGCAGCCAACGCTCTTTCTGCTCCTCCGATCCAAAGGTGTAAATGGGATACATCACTAGCGACCCTTGCACCGACGCAAAACTGCGGACACCGGAGTCGCAGCGCTCCAATTCCTGCATGATCAGCCCGTATTCCACGTTGCTCATGCCCGCGCATCCGTAGCCTTCGAGCGTCGCACCGAAAAACCCCAACTCGCCCATCTCCCGGACGGTTTCCATGGGAAATCTGCCTTCGCGGTAACAGTCTGTAATCTGCGGCATCAAACGTTCATCGGTGAAACGGCGCGCCGTTTGCCGGACCAAAAGCTCCTGCTCGCTGAACTGGGAATCCAGCAACATGTAGTCGACGCCGCGAAAGGCCATATAATCCATAGTAACAATGGAACAACCGGGGTGAATCCATCATGAAACAACGTAGACCAAGGCTGACAACCATTAGCCTATATACTGGTATCGTGCATGCGCTTTTCTGTTGACGCCCACGCCATAGGCCAGCACTTAACGGGGAACGAAGTTTATATCCGCAATCTCATGGGTGGGTTTGCGGGGTTAGACCAATCGTCCGAATTCATCGCATACCTCTCCGCGAGCGAACGTGACGCGGCGGCTGGAGTGCCTGCCCGTTTTGTGCGCCGCCGAGTGTCGAACAATTCGTTCGTTCGTTTAGGCTTCGATCTCCCGCGCCAGTTGCGCCGGGACCGGCCGGATCTGCTGCATGTCCAATACACCGCCCCGCTTACCTGCTCGGTGCCGGTGGTGGTCAGCGTTCACGACGTCAGTTTCCTGGAACACCCCGAATATTTTCCGTGGATGCGAACGATGCAACTGCGCATCACGGTGGAACGCACCGTTCGATCCGCAGCCAAAATCATCACCCCGAGCGAGTTTTCCCGCCGTGCGATCGCCAAGGCCTATTCGCTCGACGATTCAAAAATCGCGGCGGTGCCGATCGCCGTCTCCTCTGCCTTCCATCCCATCTCGCGCGAAATGGCCATCGGCAAAGTTAAAGCCCGGTTCCGCATCCCGGCACCGTTCATTCTGACGGTGGGCGATCTGCAACCGCGAAAGAACCAGATCGGCCTGATTCACGCCTTCGAAGCCCTTATTAAATCGAACCCCAACCTCACTCACCACCTAGCCATTGTTGGTCAGAAAACATGGTATGCCAACCATGTAATGAAGGCGGCGAAATCTTCCGCCGTGGCCGACCGCATTCACTTCACTGAATTCGTCACCGACGATGAGTTGCTGCAACTCTACAACGCATGCGAGGTATTCGTGTTCCCGTCGTTCTATGAAGGTTTCGGATTGCCGATTTTGGAAGCGATGGCCTGCGCCCGGGCGGTAGCGTGCTCAAACAGCTCCGCCATGCCGGAGGTAGCAAACGCCGCCGCCCTCCTTTTCGACCCCGAATCCACCGAGCAAATGACCCGCGCCATCCGTGACATAGTGCTGGATGCGGAATTACGTGGAAGAATGGAGCGATTAGCACAGCATCGTGCGTCATTATTTACATGGGAACGAACAGCCCGAAGAACGCTAGACATATATTACGAAATCGCCGACAGGAAAAAGTCCTCTATCCGGCTGGAGGCAAAAGCGACCTCCCTTCTACGACCATGAGGTATCCAGCCATAAGGTATCTGGCTCTGCTTTCCGTTACCGTAAGCCTCTACGGCCAAGCCGCATTGACGGCGGAGTTGCGCAACAGCCCAGCCGACCAAAAGAAGGTTGCCCAGAGTGAAACGCTGCGCTACAGCATCAACTGGCCCAGCGGCCTGAGTCTAGGCGAAGGCCAGCTCTCCTCCACGCGCACGAAGTCGTCAGAGGGGGATCGCTGGGAATTCAGTCTGAATCTAGAAGCGGCGATCCCCGGCTTTCCTGTGCAGGAGACAATCGTATCGAAGGCCAACGCCGGTTATTGCAGCACGGATCTCGAGAAGAATTCGGTCCGTGGCAAGAAGACTTCCAAGGAAACCACCGCCTTCGACGCGGTGAAGATGACCGCAACCCGAACCACGCTGAATGGCGGCGGCAAATCCGACGTCTCGATCCCTGCCTGTGCCAAGGACGCCCTGGCCTACATCTTCTTTCTGCGCCGCGAACTGGCGCAGGGGCGTCTCCCGGTAATGCAGAAGGCGTACTACGGAGCCGCCTACGATACGCGGGTGCAGTTCATGGGCGCACAGGTAATCCGGGTCGGCGATTCGCAAATGGATACCGATCGCATTTTGACGACCATCAAGGGTCCGGCTTCTGAAAACACCGTGGAGATCTTCTTCGCCCGAGACGCCATCCGTACTCCGGTGCTGATCAGGATACCGCTGGCGATGGGCAAGTTCAGTATGGAGATCGTCCGCTAACCATGCGGCTGGCTTTCTTCTCACCTCTGCCGCCTGTGAAGAGCGGCATCGCCGACTATTCGGCCGCATTGCTGGACCCCTTGAACAAGCAGGCCGAGGTGACGGTGTTCACCGAAGCGGCAGGCCAATTCGATCCGTCCGGCTTCGACGTCGCGCTCTACCAGATCGGCAATAATCCGCACCATTCGTTTGTCTACGACCAGGCCATCGAAACGCCCGGTGTCATCGTGCTGCATGAGGCCAATCTCCACCATCTGATTGCCGGCGTCACCATCCGCCGTGGCGATTGGGACGCCTATCTGCGCGAGGTGGAATTCGATGGCGGCGCCGCGGCACTCGACTACGCGGTGAAACACGTCCGGACATTGGAACGCGGTCCCGATTACGAAGGCGTGCCGATGTTGCGGCGCATCGTAAGCAAGTCGAAGGGCGTCATTGTTCACAGCCATTGCGTGGAACAGTCCGTGCGCGATGCCGGATTTGCAGGCCCGGTCGCGGTAATCCCCCACGGGGCCTGGCTGCCCGATACCGACGGGTTCCTCCACCGCCAGCGGCTCGGCATCGATCCGGCTACGCCGTTGATCGGCATCTTCGGATTTCTGAAGCCGTATAAGCGCATCGCCGAATCGCTCCGCGCCTTCCGCCGCTTGCTGAAGCTGCAACCGAACGTGAAGATGATTCTGGTGGGTGAGCCGCATCCGGAACTTTCCTTGCAGCCGCTGATCCAATCGCTGGGACTTGGAGCCAGTGTACGGGTTATCGGATTCACGCCGATTGAAGACTTCGTCGGCTACCTGGCCGCTTGCGACATCATTCTCAATCTGCGCTTTCCCACCGTCGGAGAAAGCTCTGGAACGCTGCTGCGGTCACTGGGACTCGGGAAGGCCGTGGTGGTTTCCAACATCGGCTCGTTCGCGGAATATCCGGATAGCATCTGCCTGAAAGCCCCGGTGGATTCCACGGAAGAAGATACGCTTTTCGAGTATTTGAACCTGCTCGTCACGCGTCCGGATCTGCGCAAGGCCATGGGCCGGCGCGCGCGCGAATGGGTACGCGAAGAATGCAACTGGAATCTGGTGGCCGAACGCTATACAAGCTTCTTGCAATCGGTTGTCGACGGAACGCAATGGCACTCCGCGGCGAAACCCGTGGCGGCAGCCGCGCCGGACCTCACGCCACCACCCGTCGAAGCGGAATACATCATCGGTTGGGCCGCGGACCCAGGCGCGCGCGAATACATCGAGACGCACATCACGCGCTTAGCAAAAACGCTGCAAATTACGCCCCGTGGCAGCGCCCAAGATCGCATTCTGGAAATGGGCGCTTATCTCCAAATCACGCCGCCGCTTCAGTCCAAGCTCGGCTACGGCGAAGTCCGCGGCTGCTATTTCGGCCCTGCCGGAACGGTGGTGCACCGGTCCGTTGAATCCGAATTTGGAGATCGCTTCGAGTGCGACATCGATCTATTCGACGCCGAGAAAGACCCGTTTCCCTACCCCGATGAGCACTTTAGCACCGTGCTTTGCTGCGAACTGATTGAGCATCTGCCGGGTGACCCGATGCACATGATGGCGGAAATCAATCGCATCCTAAAGCCAGGCGGACACCTGGTGCTGACAACGCCCAACATCGTCTCCTTCCGCGCCATGTCGGCGCTGTTGCTGGGCTATCATCCCGGCTTTTTCCCCGCCTATATCCGGCCCAGCGGAACAGGAGAAGCGGTGGAGGCGCGGCACAATCGCGAATACGCCCCGCGCGAAGTTGCGGATCTGATGGCGGATGCGGGCTTCGAAGTCACGCTGCTGGAATCCGGCGAGTTTCTCGATGAGCCGAAACCGGAGCATAATTGGGTGCGGTACATTCTGGAACAATGCCAATGCCCAACCGATCTGCGAGGCGACGGAATCTACGCGGTGGGCGCAAAGAGAGGGCCTGTCCGCCAGCGCTTTCCCAAGTGGCTCTATTGCGGGAAGGATTGACCCGTTGAGCGTCGCCTATCTAAACCCGCGCTTCGACCTCGACGAAGATGCGCGCTCCATCGTCGCGACTTTCCGCATCGTCAATCAGTCCAATCGCACCTGGAAACGCGACGAAGGGTATTCGCTGGGCTGGCAGATTTTCGATCCCGAAACCGGCACGTTCATCGCGGAGGGAGACTGGCTGCCGCTAAAGAACGATCTCGCTCCGGCCGGGACAGAAGCTGTGGAAGTCCGCTTGACCCTGCCGCCGGAGCGCGGCCACTACCACGTTTACATCTGCCCCATTCACTCACAAGAAGGCTGGTTCTATCAACGGGGCGCTACGTTTCTGCTGGTGGATGCGTTCGTCGAAGGCGGCAAAGCGCATCTCCGCGAAGCCGTAGCCACCACGCTCGGCTCCTTGCGCCGCCGCAACCTACGCCGTGCGATCGGCAAGGCATTCACGGTCCCGTGGATCAGCATCTGGACCAATCGCGCACTCATCCGTTCCATGGTGCGCCGGGACATCATGGCCCGCTACCGTGGCAGCTTCGGCGACGTGTTGTGGACCATCCTGAATCCGCTTTTGCTGATGGCGACATACTTCTTCGTCTTCGGCGTAGTGCTGAAGGCGAAGATAGGGCCCGACGATAGCCGCACCGGATTCGCACTCTACCTGTTGGCCGGAATGCTGCCGTGGCTGCCTTTTGCCGAGGCCGTAGGCCGCGCGCCGCAATGCATTTTGGAGCATCGGAATTTCGTCAAGAAACTGGTCTTCCCCGTAGAGACGCTGCCCGTCAATCAGGTATTCGCCGGCTTGGTCACCGAAGTATTCACGTTGTTCGTATTCCTCATTGCCATGCTGCTGGCGCGTGGCAGCGTGCCACCCACAGTAATCTGGCTGCCGGTTCTGTTAATCCCCCAACTTCTGTTGACGCTAGGCTTCAGTTGGTTTCTGTCGGCGCTAGGGGTCTATATGCGGGATTTGGGCCAGATAATCGGCTTCCTCATCATGTTGCTTTTCTACATGACGCCGATTTGTTACGCCG
>JANYCV010000627.1 GCA_025360145.1 Acidobacteriaceae bacterium | reverse complement strand
CGGATTACCGAACAAACCGACCTTTCCATTAGATTCATTGTGCCGGTCGAATGCAAACCAGGCAAATACAGAATCATCGTCCTTCTCAATGCGCTCGACCCGGTGCTGCTTGAAGAGCCCGTGATACTCGTCGTGATTGAGTAACTGCGCACTACCAATGCGATGTGAATTATGAGGATGCCGATGTGTTTCTATCTCTACAGGAAGCACCTTGAGCAGTAGGAATGACTTTCTACATCTCTCGCATCCGGATATTCAACAGATCCGCCGGCCGATATCTATACCCCGGATGCTTCCGCTGCCACGATCAGGCCGTAGCTGCGGATGAAGCCGCGCCGGAAGTATTGAAGACCCCTTGGCATGGCCGGGCATCTAACCCAAGTACAATAAGGAACTAATCATGAACAAAACCCTAACTGCCACTTTATTCTGCACTGCATTCGCAATGCAGGTATTCGCTGCTGGAGATGCCACTGCCGGAAAGGCAACCTACGACAAGTCCTGCAAGTCCTGTCACGGAGCGGCAGGCGTCGCGAATCCGGCTATCGCGAAGATGCTGAAGGTTGAAATGAAAGACCTCGGTTCCGCGGAGGCCCAGATGGTGTCCGACGATGCCATGAAGAAGATCCTCACAACCGGACAGGGAAAGATGAAGCCGGTCGCGAGCGTCACAGGCAAGTCCATCGACAACGTCATCGCGTTCGTGCGTACGTTGAAGAAGTAGGCGCCGATTCAAGCCGGTGGCTCAAACGAGCCAGCGGCTTGCAAAATGGTACACTTCCTATCCTGAGGAGACGCGCCACATGGGATGGGCCAAACAAGTTGTCCTGGTTTTCATGGTGATCGTTCTGCTGCTCGCAGCCGGCCTCTGGGCTGTCGGCATGCGTTCCGGCGCCGGTACGAACGAGATCGTTGTCGAGATCAACAAACCCCCGTCTGACGTTTCCCCATGGCTGCTGGAGCCGGAGAAGTTGAAGCAGTGGATTACCGGAACGACGGAAATGACGCAACTTTTCCCTGGTCCGGTGGCCGTGGGTACGAAGTTCCGGGACGTAGTGGTGATGGGTTCAGTGACCACGGTGATGAAGGTGGAGATCACAGCCTTGGAACCAAATCGGTTGCTGGCCGCGCACAGTGATGCCGAATTATTCAGCGAAGAAATCCGGTACGAACTCTCCGGCCAGAACGGAAAAACACGTCTGGCATACAGCGCCGTAACCAGCTACAAGCACTGGTTCGCCAAATTATTGGAGCCCGTAATCACGCTCGCAGCACAAAATAAGCTGGTGGAAGATACCGCAAAGCTGAAGGCGCTGATACAGTCTCAATGATAATTCTTGTATGCCTCATCTAGAATTTCCACCACGTGCGCAACCCGCTGGCCGCGTCCGTGAAGCTTCGCACCGGCCCGCAGTTGCAGCATGCATCCCGGATTCGCCGTCACGATGATGTCGGGGTTCACCACATTCACGTGGCCCATCTTTGTTTCCAGAATGGCCATCGACATATCGTTTTGCACAATGTTGTAGATACCCGCACTGCCGCAGCACAAGTCGGACATCGGCATCTCCCGAAACACCAGGCCGGGCACGGCACGCAGCAGGGTTCTGGGCGCGGAGCGGATTTTCTGGCCATGGGCCAGGTGGCACGAATCCTGGTAGGTGACCAAACCGTTCACTTTTCCCATCGCGGGATTCAATTCAATCGAGGTCAGGAACTCGGTCACATCCTTCATCAGTTTCTTGAACTGGACGGCCTTCTCCGCATACTCCGGATCTTCTTCCAGCAATTCGTCGTATTCCTTTAGCGTGGATCCGCATCCGGCGGCGTTGGTGATAATCGCGTCATAGTTGCCGCCAAGCAGCGCGTCGATGTTCTGCCTGGCAAGCTTCCGCGCCGGCTCCCGCAGACCGGCGTGTACGTGTAGCGCTCCGCAGCAGGTCTGATCGTTGGGAATGGAAACCTCGCACCCGTTGGCTTGCAGCACGCGAACCGTTGCTTCATTCAAACGAGCGAAGAAAATGTTGGCCATGCAGCCGCCCAGAAAAGCGACCCGGTGTTTCTTCTCGCCAATCGCCGGCAGTACCTTCCCATACCACCGGAAGAACGACGGGCTTTCCGGTTCAGGGGCGAGCGCTTCCGCCTTTCCCAAGTTGCCCATCAGCTTCAAAATCCCAGACCCGCGGACCAGCGCCTGCAGCTTGGAAATCCGATAAAAATGGAGCAGGAAGCCCACCACCCGCAGATTCATCTTCGACGGCAGCAGATACTCGAAAACGGCGCTGCGCAGGAATCGCGCCAGCGGAGGGGGCGGCGATTTTTCTTCGATCTCCGCGCGCGCGGCCTCCACCAGCCGTCCATACTGCACGCCCGACGGACACGCCGTTTCGCACGCCCTGCATGCGAGACACAAATCGATATGTTCTTTGTACGACTCGCCAATCTCGGCCGCGCCCGTCGCCACCTGCACCATCTGATAGATACGTCCGCGCGGGGAGTCCATCTCAACACCCAGTTCGCGATACGTGGGGCAGGCATTCAGGCACAACCCGCAATGAACGCACCGGTCCAGATCCGACTGTTTCGGTGCGTCGTGATATTGCACGCGGTCAGATCCGGCCATAAAGTCTCCCTACGTTCAGTAGATTCTTCGGATCGAACATATTCTTGACCTTTTTCATCATGCCAAAATCGCTTCCAGGTTCGGGCCAAAGATCAAGACTCGCCTTCTTCGATTCGGGCGCGAATTCGATGACGCCCTTGCCCGGCAGGATTGCTTCTTCGGGGCTGGAAAAATAAGCGTAAGTAACGCCGGAACCGGCGCGCGAAATCAGCGGAACGTCCAGATGTTTCATAATCGCCTTTAACTGCGAGAGCGTCGAAGAGATTTGGACAACCGTTCCCTCCGGAAGCACTTCCAGAAATTTCGGAGTGAACTCGCGCAAGTCGGCCAGCGACTCTTCGGGCACCGAAACCGGGTTGAACAGCTCTTTCCGATAGCGCGCGATCACTCTGGCGTTTCCGCACACCTGCACGATCAGGCACCAGCCGTTCATGCCCATTATATCCGCGGCCTTGGGGTTCAAAAGGTCCAGGGACGCCGGTTGCAGGACGCTCTTCAAGATCTGATCGCGGTGGTCCATGGCATCGTCCAGCGTCATGTAAGGCAGCACAAAAGCGGCCGACTCTTCGGGAATCGGAGTGAGCTTAAAGTTCACCGTAGTGATGGCCGCCAGCGTGCCGAAAGACCCGATCATGAGCTTGCCCATGTCGAGCCCCGCCACATTCTTCACCACCATCCCCCCGCTCTTCACCAGCTTGCCTTCGAGGGTGGCGAACTCCATGCCGATCACCAGATCCCGGGCCGTGCCGTATAGGCGGCGGCGCGGCCCGCTCGAATTGGCCGCAATCACGCCGCCCACCGAAGCCTGGGCGAAGAACGGCGGGTCCAGCGGAATCATCTGGTTGTTCCGCGCAAGCAGCGCCGAAAGCTCCGCAAAGGAAGCGCCCGCCTGCACGCTGATGGTCAAATCGCGCGGCTCATACTGAAGCACCGCTTTCAGCCCGCCGGTTGAGATGGTAACGTCCGCGGGCGCAACAGGACCCGCCATGCGGTTCTTGGTGAATTGGCCGCCGACGCGGATTGTTCGCCCGGCGGACGCGGCTTCGGCGAGTAATCCGGCCATGTCTTCAGCCGTTTGTGGATTCAGAATTTCCATGCAAAGAACTAATGTACCCCACCCGCGCAGCCGGCGATTCTAAAGGCACAAGACCCTCGCGCAAGGTAACAGTTCAGGTGCCTCGAAAGATCGCCCAAAAGCGTCTTAGCGGAATCGGCCAGGCAGTCGACCCGTGATTGATGCCTGAAACGGCTTTCAAGAAAGGGGCACTTGAAATGTTACCGCGCAAGACCCTCAGTTCCAACGGCCTGACTGCCGCCAGTCGCCGCCAAAAGTTGCAACACTACCGAATCAACGGCTCTAATGTTAGCGGGACACCACACTACCCGGTCTGCTGCGCAATCGCGTCCGCAATCAGCTTTCCATGGAACCGGCCATTCTCAATGAAGATTTCATTGGTGTGCATGCCGGCCACAATAACGCCCGCAAGAAAAATACCCGGGCGCTCACTTTCAAGCGTCTCCGGATTCGTGCACGGCCGCAGCGTATCCGGTTGCAAGGTGATTCCCAGATCGCCAAGAAACTTCAGGTCCGGCCGGTAACCCGTCATCGCAAAAACGAAATCGTTCTTCAACGTAACCAAGCGATCGGGCGTTGAAACAACAATCGAATCCGGTCCAATCTCCGTGACGTGTGAATGAAAGTACCCTTTGATCTCGCCATTTTTGATGCGATTCTCGATGTTCGGCTTGATCCAGTACTTCACTGAATCGGAGATGCCCGCGCCGCGGTGGATCAACGTCACCCGTGCGCCGGTCCAGTAAAGTTCCAGCGCGGCAATCGCCGCTGAGTTCTTCGCGCCAATCACCGCTACGTCGTGGTTATAGTACGGGTGCGCTTCTTTGTAATAGTGAACCACCTTGGCGCTGTCTTCCCCCGGCACATTCAGGCGGTTCGGTACATCGTAGTAACCGGTAGCCAGGACAATCTTTTTCGCCTTGTATTCGTGCCGGCAACCCTTCGCATCTTCCGTAGGCACGATAAATCCGCCGTCATCGCCATGAATACCCAGCACCGTCTCATATTGGTGGATATTCAGCTTGTAGTGATCCGCCACGCGCCGGTAGTATTTCAACGCCTCGGTGCGTCCCGGCTTTTCGTTTAACGAAGTCATGGGAATATCGCCAATCTCCAGAAGTTCCGGAGTGGTGAAGAAAACCATGTTCGTCGGGTAGTGATACAGCGAATTGACAACGCAGCCTTTCTCAATCAACAGCGTGTTGACGCCGCGCCTCCCCAGTTCGATGCCGCAGGCCAAGCCGGTAGGTCCGGCACCGACCACGATGGCATCGAAATGCTTCAAAGCATATTCTCCACCGCGGCATAAACGCTCTCCAGCGCTGCCGGGAGTGCGGCTGCATTGTTGCCACCCGCTTCAGCCATATCCGGGCGTCCACCGCCCTTCCCGCCCACCGCTTGCGCCACCGGACCAATCAACTTCCCAGCGTGTACCTTTGCCGTCAAATCCTTGGTTACGGCGGAAATCAACGACACAGTGGAATCCTCCCCAGCCCCCAACACCACGATGCAAGATTGCCACTTATTGCGCAGCGAATCCGCCAGCGCCCGCATCTGTGCCCGATCCAGCCCATCCACCTGCGCCGCAAGCACCTTCACGCCTTTCACCACGCGGACGGAACTTTCCAGCTCGCCCACCTGCGACTGCGCGACCTTGTTCTTCAGTTGATCCACCTGCTTTTCCAGAGCCTTCTGCGCCGCGTTCAAACGATCGATTTGCTCCAACAGCGACGAGTTCTTTTCTTCCAACTTTTGAACAACGGTTTCACCAGTGACGGCTTCAATGCGCCGAACGCCCGCCGAGATACCGGCTTCGGAAACAATCTTGCAGAGCCCGATATCGCCGGTGCGCTTCACGTGCGTACCGCCGCATAGCTCGCGGCTGAAATCCGCCACCGTCACCACGCGGACCCGGTCGCCATATTTTTCCCCGAACAAAGCCATCGCCCCGGTGGTAAGCGCCTTGTCGATATCCATCACTTCGGTTCCCACTTCCACGTTGACCAGGATTTCCTCATTCACCAACCGCTCCACTTCCTGAAGCTCCACAGCAGTTAACGGAGCATAGTGAGAGAAATCGAATCGCAGCCGCAATGGTTCCACAACGCTGCCCGCCTGCTTCACATGCGGCCCCAACACCCGGCGCAGCGCCGCTTGCAATAGATGCGTCGCGGTGTGATTGCGCATCGTGGGATTGCGCGCCGACCGATCCACCTCCGCCCGCAGCCTGTCGCCGGGATGAATCGGCGCCAGCGCCTTGACGCGATGCACTGTCAAACCCTTCACCGGCGCATAAGCGGAGATCACACCTGCAACCATCTCACCGGTCTCCGCGTTGTACAGCGAGCCCTGATCGCCAACTTGTCCTCCGGATTCGGCATAGAACGGCGTGCGGTCCAGCACCAACTCGCCGTCTTTCGGCGAAGCCACCACAGTCGCTTCCGCGGTCAGCGAGTCATACCCCAGAAACTCCGTCGGATGCGATTCGTGCAGTTCTTTATAAATTGGATCGACGTGCGTTTTCTCAGCGCCTTTCCAACTGGCACGGGCTTGTACGCGCTGCCGCTCCATGTGCGTTTCAAAATCTTCCAGATCGATGGACAGACCGAACTCGCGCGCCATCTCCTGCTGCTCGTCCAGCGCCAGGCCGTACGTGTCGTAGAGCTTAAACGCCGCCGCACCCGGCAACACTCCACCGGCGGCCGACTTCGCTTCATCGTGAAATACTTTCTCGGCAACCAGAAACGTAGTCGCGTAACGGTGCTCTTCTTCCTTCACGATCCGCGCCACTCGCGAGATCCCCTCCATCATCTCCGGATACGCCGGCTTCATCCACTCGGCCACAAACCCGGTCATCCGATACAGGAACGGATCCACCACCCCGATCATCCGCGCGTTGCGCATCGCCCGCCGCATGATCTTGCGCAACACATAACCGCGGCCTTCGTTCGATGGAACAACGCCGTCCTGAATCAAAAACGCGGTGGCTCGCGCATGGTCGGCGCAGATCCGCAGCACGGTGCTGATGCGGTCCGCCTCCGCGCCATACTGCACGTGGAAGAGGTCAGCCGCGTAGTCGATGATCGGTCTGATCAGGTCCGTCTCATAGTTGCTAAGCTTTCCCTGCATGATCGCCGTGATGCGTTCGAGCCCCATCCCGGTATCGATAGACGGCCTCGGCAACGGCGCAAGCACGCCCTCGGCCGACCGGTCAAACTGCATGAATACCAGATTCCAGATTTCGACAAACCGGCCCCCGCCATCGAGAGGAAACTCTTCTCCCTCACGGCCGCGCTCCGCCGTGCCCGGACCAAGATCGAAGTGAATCTCCGAACACGGGCCGCACGGACCGGTGTCGCCCATCTGCCAAAAATTGTCCTTCTCGTCGAGCCGGAAAATGCGGCTCTTCGGAATGCCGGTCACTTTCTGCCAGAGCACTTCCGCGTCGTCATCTTCGCGGAACACGGTGACGTAGAGCTTGTCTTTCGGCAGGCCGTATTCTTTGGTGATCAAATCCCAGGCGTAATCGATCGCTTCGGCCTTGAAATAATCTCCAAACGAAAAATTGCCCAGCATTTCAAAGAAGGTGTGATGGCGCCGCGTGTATCCCACATTCTCCAGGTCGTTGTGTTTCCCGCCCGCCCGCACGCACTTCTGCGATGTCGCGGCGCGCGTGTAGTCGCGTTTCTCTTGACCGAGAAACACGTCTTTGAACTGATTCATGCCTGCATTGGTGAACAACAGCGTTGGATCGTTGGCGGGAACCAGCGAAGAGCTACGCACTACGCGATGGTCGCGGGCAGAGAAATAGTCCAGAAACTTCTGGCGAACCTGATGGCCTGTCATTTGTTTCCTTCATTGTGACATGTCACCCGGAGGCTTCGCCCAAAGGAATAAAGCGAACCGGCACTTCCCAGTAGCGCGGGTCCACTTCCTTTCTTTAAATGGAGGACATCGAAAAACACCTGCTTAAAGCCGGTGGAATACGGTTGCGGCTGAAAGCAGCCTCAAGCCTCGCCCCCCCGGCCGGCTTTATTGGCTCTCGGGTAGCGCCCGGCAGCGGGTCCTGTTGGACCCGCGCAAACATGGGCGTCCGCCTACCTTCCCACAAAGGCGGAGCTTGCTCTAAGCCTGGCGATGGAACCAAAATCAAAAGCGAAATGCCAACGCCATTAAGCCGCCGCGATCATCCCATGCGGATCGAGCACGAACTTCTTCGCTGCGCCATTGTCGAAATCTCTGTATCCTCCCGGCGCCTCGTCCAGCGTAATCGTCGTGACGTTCACTGCCTTGGCTATTTGAATCTTGTCGTAGAGAATTGCCTGCATCAGTTGCCGGTTATACTTGATCACCGGGCATTGACCAGTGGAAAGAGTGTGCGACTTCGCCCAACCCAAACCGATGCGAATACCCAGCCGGCCCACCTTGGCGTTGGCGTCCACACCACCCGGATCATCGGTGACGTACAGGCCCGGAATTCCAAGAGCGCCGCCGGCCCGCGTCACTTCCATCAGCGCGTTCAATACCGTTGCCGGCCGCTCCACACCGCTTTCACCACCATGCCCGTGCGCTTCAAAACCGACGCAATCCACCGCGCTGTCCACTTCGGGCACGCCTACGATCTGCGCGATCTGATCGGCCAGCGAAGCCTCTAGCCGCAGGTCCACTGTCTCGCATCCAAAGCTGCGTGCCTGTGCCAGACGCTCCGGAATCAGATCGCCGACAATCACGCACGCCGCGCCTAGCAACTGGCACGATGCCGCGCTCGCCAGACCAACCGGACCGGCGCCAGCGATATAAACAATCGAACCCGGCCCAACACCCGCAGTCACCGCGCCGTGATACCCGGTGGGAAAAATATCGGACAGCAAGGTAAGATCGCGAATCTTCGTCATCGCGCGATCTTTGTCCGGGAATTTCAGCAGGTTGAAGTCGGCATAGGGAACCATTACATACTCGGCCTGTCCGCCAATCCAGCCGCCCATATCCACGTATCCATAGGCCGCCCCGGGGCGCGCCGGATTCACGTTTAGACAGATCCCCGTCTTCCCTTCCTTGCAATTGCGGCAACGTCCGCAAGCGATGTTGAAGGGGACCGAACACAGATCGCCCGCTTTGACGAACTCTACATCTTTACCTGCTTCCAAAACCTCGCCGGTAATCTCATGACCCAGCACCAGGCCGTGCGGCGCGGTGGTGCGCCCCCGAACCATGTGCTGGTCGCTGCCGCAAATGTTCGTGGCCACGACCTTGAGAATCACTCCGTGCTCGCATTTCCTGGACCCCAGGGCAAGCTTCGGAAAATCGATGGATTGTACTTCCACCTTACCCGTGCCCATGTAGGCTACACCGCGGTTTGTTGCCATCTAGATCTCTCCTTGAAGAATTAGAATTGAGTGCGATATAAATAACATCAAAAATCCGCCGCGGATGCAAGCAGGCCCGGCGTCAGTTCAGAAATCCACGCACCAGAAACACCGACATCTCTCCGCGCGTAAGCACTCTGTCCCGGCAGAACTGAGTCGCATTGCAGCCGGCGGTGATGCCCAACTCTCTCAACTTCTGGATGTAGGGAAACCATATATCGGTTGCCGGAACGTCGGTAAAGTACGGAGTCGAAGGAAACGTGAAGGTATCGCCCAACAGCGCCTTCAGCTTCGCGCGCACCACAAACACCGACACTTCCCCGCGAGTCGTTGTATTCCCAGGGCAGAACGTTGTGGCGGTGCAGCCTGAGGTGATCCCCAGTTCCCGTAATTTTTGAATGTAAGTGTAAGCGGGTGCCGACGATGGAACATCGGTGAAATAGGCCGTGGGATTGTAGGCGAACGTGTCGCCGTAGATCGAGCGAATCACGAACATAGCCATCTGTTCGCGCGTCACATAATCGCCGATGCAATAGCGTGCAGGTATAGTGCTGCAACCTTTCGTAACCTGCCATTGCCTTAAAACGTTTACATAGGGAAAGAACGGTTCGGAAGACGGAACGTCCTCAAACTGCTGGGACGTACTCCAGGGAAAATAACTGGCCCAGGTTCCATACGCGCTCAGACCGCCCGAGTCTTTCTTCTTCGCATATTCTCCGAACGTCCACAAACCGCCGTTTACCGGATCTACGGCGCCGCCAAAATAGTCGCCCCAACGCGTAGGATTGCCGGTGAAAATATCGAACGAGTCCTCACCGGCCTTCGAGTTTCGTAGCCCCGGATACGTCAGTTGCCCCAGCGAATCGGTAGTCGTCCCCACCACCAGGGTTTCCGGTAATACGTTGCCCGGCCCTACGCTGGCCGGCACATCGAAGGCCGGATAAAAGAAGTTGCCGTTCACCCATTTGCTTTGCAGCGTAATCTTGCTGGCAGCCGCGTCGATGCGGGTGTACACCACGGTGCTTGGTTCATCGGCAAGTTTGGCATTCTGCGCGGCGTAAATAATGCCCTCACGGTAAATCGCCTTCAGAATGCTCGATTGCCCGGTATCCAGCATCAGTCCCGAACCGAATTGCGCCACCGAAGCCGGGTAACTGTACGGCCAGACGCCCTTAATCGTCGTGCGCGTCACCGTGGGATTCACCCCGGCGGGGTCGTTGATTTTGAACAGGCTGATGTAGTCGGCCAGCGTCACGTCGGATGCGCTAAACAGATAAGCGCCGGGAGGTCCCACGCCC
>JANYCV010000213.1 GCA_025360145.1 Acidobacteriaceae bacterium | reverse complement strand
GTGGTAGTGAATGGAAAATTAATGATTGATGATGGAAAGCTAACAAATGCGAAAGCAGGACTCGCACTGAAACGATGATTCAACTGAGCAATGCAGGCAAGCGTTTCGGACATAAACTCCTTTACGAAAATTTGAACTGGTTAATTACTCCCAATGAGCGGAGCGGCTTGGTTGGTGGCAACGGAACCGGAAAATCGACTCTCCTAAAAGTGATTGGCGGCATGGATACCCTGGATATGGGTGATCTGACACAGACCAAGGGCGTCACCACGGGCTACCTTCCACAAGATGGCCTGTCGCTTTCCGGTCGCACTGTGTTCACCGAAGTAATGAGTGTATTTGATAGGCTGCGGGCTTTGGAAGTGGAGATGGAAGCGCTTACGCACAGCATGCCGGAACTAGACCCATCTACACCTGAATATGCAGCTGTAGCAGACCGGTTTCATCGCATTGAAAGTGAGTTCACCGCGCATGATGGCTACGCGCTGGAATCCCAGGCGGGCACGGTGTTAACGGGGCTGGGGTTCAAGAAGGAAGATTGGACGCGGCGCACTGAAGAATTTTCCGGTGGCTGGCAGATGCGAATTTCATTGGCCAAGTTGCTGCTGGAAAAACCCAATATGCTTCTGCTAGATGAACCCACCAATCACCTGGATCTGGAAGCGCGCAACTGGTTAGAAGATTATCTGAAAAATTACCCATACGCTTTCATTTTAATTTCGCATGACCGTTATTTTCTGGATGTGACAGTAAATAAGATCGTGGAAATCTGGAACAAGGGTGTGCATTTCTACAGCGGTAATTACGAAAAGTTTTTGACCGAAAAGGAGATGCGCAAAACAACGCTGGAAGCGGCTTACAAAAATCAGCATGGTGCGCTGAGGCAAACCGCGCCATCCAGTTATGTCAGGACACTGGCGCGATCTTGGTCCGGAGCACGCCCCAATGGCGTCAGGCAGCGGCGTGGCGGCGGGCGCCGGTCATGCCGGCGCCGACGCTGCCGCCTTCAAGCAATGATGCCTGGGCCGTTTCCGATGGCTGGTCGCGTTCCAGCGCCGGCAACGCGCGCCGCATATATGCTTGCCACGGAGTAGCAGCCGATGCCGCCACGTCATCCGGCTGCTGCCCGCCTTGAATCTGCGGCGGTCGGAGGCGGAGGAAGGTCTCCAGATCATAGAATCCGTGGTCGCCCAGCTCGCCTGACGCAAACCCGGCGGCACCCGACATTCCAACGCATGACTCCCGCCGCCACCCGTCACCTAGCCCAAAGCGATCCGGTGATGCGGCGGCTCATCCGCGAGGTCGGGCGTTGCGCGCTGCAGCCGGAAACCCGGCGGTCCCCGTTTCAATCGCTCGTGCAAGCCGTCGCGCATCAGCAGCTCAATGGCAAAGCCGCGAACACAATTCTTGGCCGTTTCAAAAAAATGTTTCCGGGCCGGCGTTTTCCCCAGCCGCACGATTTGGCGGGCGTGACGGATCAACAGATTCGCGACTGCGGTTTCTCCCGCGCCAAAGTGGCGTCCATTCGCGACATCGCGGAGAAAACCCTCTCCGGAGTGGTGCCGACCTCGCGGAACATCGCCTGCTTGAGCGACGAGGAAATCATTCTGCGTCTAACCGAGGTGCGCGGGGTGGGCCGTTGGACGGTGGAAATGCTGCTGATGTTTCAACTGGGCCGACCCGACGTGCTGCCGGCGGATGACTTCGGGGTGCGCTCGGGCTTTCGCGTGGCCTACGGTTTACCGGCGATGCCCACGGTGAAAGCACTCCTGGCCCATGGCGAACGCTGGCGTCCGCACCGCACCACGGCGGCGTGGTATTTGTGGCGCGCCGCCGACCGGGCGAAGAAATAGGAGTGACAGGACGGGGGGATTTGATAAACAAAATGGTTTCGGGGGCAGTTCCGAATACATTGTCGGCCATGAAACATTTGTTGAGTCTGGAAACCATGTCGCGGGATGACATGGAATTAATCCTAAGCAGCGCCACGACGTTCAAGCGTGAGCGCACCCGGCACGCCCAGCCGCTGGCCGGCCAGACGTGGGCGCTCATTTTCAGTAAATCTTCCACGCGCACGCGGGTTTCGTTCGAAGTGGGCATCCGTGAGTTGGGCGGCCACGCACTGTTTCTAAACGCCAACGACATTCAACTCGGTCGCGGGGAACCGATCAAGGACACCGCCCGGGTGCTCGGGCGCATGGTACACGGCGCGATCATCCGGACGTTTGCGCAGAGCGACGTGGCTGAGTTCGCGGAGTATTCCGGCATTCCGACGGTGAACGCGTTGACGGACGACGAACATCCCTGCCAGATCCTGACGGACATTTTCACGTATCAGGAGAGCCGCGGGCCGATCCAGGGCAAAGTGGTCGCGTTCATCGGCGACGGCGCGTGCAACGTGCCGCTGTCCTGGATTTTTGCCGCGGCCAAGCTGGGCTTTGAATTGCGCATCGCCGCGCCGGCCGCCTTTCAACCGACCGAAGCGCTGCTGCAACGCGCGGGTGCCAGCCATTTTTTCGCGACGGGAACGGGCCCAATGCAGACGCGCCATTTCAGTTTCAACAACGGCGCCAAAGTCGTTTGCACGGAAGACCTGCCCGCCGCCGCCGCCGGCGCGGATCTGCTCTACACCGACGTTTGGGTTTCGATGGGCAAGGAAGCCGAGTCGGCCGAACGCAGCCGGGCGCTGACGGGTTATCAGATTAACGCATCGCTGGTAAAACTCGCGCAGCCGGGCGCGCTCGTCATGCACTGCCTGCCGGCCTATCGCGGCAAGGAGATCGACGCGGAGACGTTCGAGGCCAACGCGACCACGATTTTTGACGAGGCGGAAAACCGATTGCACACGCAGAAGGCGATTTTGAACTGGCTTGTGTCATGATTCGGCGGCGTCCCAGGTCGGGCCTCACGCCGATAAAAAGTTCGGCTTGGAACGGATGAAGCAGTCAACTGGCATCCTAGTCCTGGCAGTTTTAATCTGGTGGCTGTCCGCAGCCGTGGGCCAGGCCGGAACGCTGGCCCAATTTCGCACGCCCGTCGGGGACATTGATGTGGAGCTGTTCGACCAGGAAAAGCCGGTCACGGTTCAGAACTTTATCCGGCATGTCAATTCGTCCCCCGCCTTCACTAACTTCCAATTCATTCACCGGTGGGTGCCGGGATTTGTCATCCAGGGTGGCGGCTACTTCGTCACCAACCGGTTTGGCACCAACCCGCAAATCCTCGCCGTGCCAGGCTTCGCGGCCATCACCAATGAATTCTCAGTCGGCCCAATCTACAGCAACACCTACGGCACGATCGCCATGGCACGGGTCGGCGGTCAGACAAATTCCGCCACCTCCGAGTGGTTCATAAACCTCGGCAATAATTCCTCCCTCGACAACGTTGACGGCGGTTTCACCGTCTTCGGGCGGGTCGTCCAAGGGACCAACACACTCAACAAATTTCTGACCTATCCCAACGCAGACATTTCTGGGTGGAACATCGGAAGTCCATTCGATGAGCTACCTACAATGTTTACCGAAACGTTAACCATTAATTCCCTGTATAACGTCCTCCTTTACGTGGACATTTCTTTCCTGCGGGTCAGCGTCAAAATCCTCGGTGGTGGGGCTCGTGAAATCGCTTGGAACAGTGTGAGCAACCGGCTGAACCGGGTGGAATACACCACCAATTATCCTCCCGCCTGGCAGAGCCTCGTCACGACCAACGGCAACGGCAGCCGCTTCACGGTAACCGATACCAATCTGGCGAACGTCCGCGCCTTCTACCGCATCCGCGTGGATTATTAGATCGCCACTGTGCGCGCCGATCCTTCACCTCCCGGGGCCCTGATCCTCGGCAGCTCCTTTCCCGTGCTCCGATTGATCGACTGGTTTCAGCAGCCGGCCAGCACGTTTTGAGGTTTGAATTCCCGTCGGAAGTCCGGCACCTTGCCTTCGTCCACCAATTCTATGCACCACTTGCCTCATCACCCCTTTTCGTCGCGCCGCGAATTTCTGACCACCTCGGCCGCCTGGCTGCTGGCGACACGCCTGGATCTGTCCGCCGCTGATTCCGCCGGGTCTGCGGTGGAACCGATCATCGATATTCATCAACACACAGGCTATACCGGTCGCACCGACGCGCAACTCCTCGCCCACCAGCGCGCGATGGGGGTCACGCAAACCATTCTGCTGCCCGCCGGCCGGGCGGTGGCGCTGCCCTCCACGCACAATGGCAGCTCCAATGGCCTCGCCGCCCAATGCGGCGGCAACGAAACCGTCGTGGCCGTCGCCCGCGATCATCCGAAGGAGTTTGTGTTCGGCGCCAATGAAGTCGCGGATTTTCCGGAGGCGCGGGCGGAGATCGAAAAGTATTTGAAGCGCGGCGCCGTAATTATCGGAGAACAAAAATTCAGCGTGCCGTGCGATTCCAAATACATCGAAATGCTGGCCGGTCTGGCGCAGGAATATGGCGTCCCAATCCTCCAACACTTCCAGCACGAAACGTACAACCTGGGCTTTGAACGCTTTTACAAAGTGCTCGAAAAGTTTCCCCGGGTTAACTTCATCGGCCATGCGCAAACGTGGTGGGCCAACATCGACAAAAACCACACCGACCAAAAAGTTCTTTACCCGCTCACGCCCGTCACGCCCGGCGGGCTCACCGACCGCTACTTGAGCGATTACCCAAACATGTTCGGCGATCTCTCCGCCGGCTCCGGCCTCAATTCCATGATCCGCGACGAGGACCAGGCCCGCGAGTTCCTCGCCCGGCACCAGAATAAACTGCTCTACGGCAGCGATTGCACCGACACGATTGGCCGCGGGCCCGGCTGTCAGGGAGCGCAAACCATCACCACCGTCCGCCGCCTGGCCCCGGGCAAGGCCATCGAGCGAAAGCTGCTTTACGAGAATTCCAAAAAACTGTTCCGGTTGTAACCTCATGATTGTTGAAAATGAAATTCAACAAAGCAAAGAAGTCGGCGTCTTGTTTCGACCGGAGCGCGGCGCGAGTTTTGCCGGTCATCGCAACCGGATTGAGCACAACCGCATCGTGGACAGCGGCACGACGAACGGCGCGGCCATCGACATCCAGGGCGGCACAGAATCGATCGTCCTCTCGGGCAATGAAATTGTGGAAACGCGCGCGGCGGCGCAGCGCGTGGGCGTGCGACTGGGCGTGGAAACCCGCAACATCAAACTCCGCGACAACAAAATCACCGGCTTCGCGGAACCGGTGAAGCAGTTGAAATAGCGAGACAGGCCGCCTACGATTCCTGGTAGGCGCGCAGAAACTCGTCACGCGAAAGCCCCGATTGCGTGCAAATCGTCCGTAGGGTTGAACCTTTGAGGTGGAGATGGTTGGGCATCGTCAGCGGCGTGCGCGTTCCATCGGCGTTCTCCCGGATCAGCGCAATGTGCTCCCGCTCATTGACCAGACGAAACCCCAGGCTAAGCAGCGTCCGCAGCACCCGCCGCTTGGGTGCATCAACGGGAAACTTCGGCATGCGCCTCCGCGATGAACGCATCCAAGACGGGCGACTCCGAGTCCAGCGCGTCGGCGCCGAACGTCTCGACGTGGAAGCGAATGGCCGACTGACAGTCCGCCAAAGCCTGCTCGTAGGTGTCGCCCTCACCGACGACGACTCCTTTCAAGCCCAGCGGATAGGCCACATAACCGTCGGGATGCTTCTCCACGACAATCTTCAGCGTCTTCATTCCCGAACCCTAAGCCGCGCGACACGGAGCGTCAACGTCAGGGTTTAACTCAAGAATGGTAAAGAGTTCGGTAACACGAACCCATGGAAA
>JANYCV010000556.1 GCA_025360145.1 Acidobacteriaceae bacterium | reverse complement strand
CTGGGCTGTTGCCGTAGCAATTACTTGAGTCACCTTGGCGGCTGCCGTAGCAATTACTTGAGTCACCTGGGCTGCTACCGTAGTAATTACTTGAGTTCACTTGGCTGTCGCCGTAGCACTTACTTGAGTTAACTGGGCTTTTGCCGTAGTCATTACTTGAGCCAAGCACATATTCAGCCGGTTCAGTAACGCATTCACATTCCAGTATATTGCCATGTACGAGGCGGAATTCGCACAGTTTTTCACAATACAAAGAACTTTATACTATTACGTATGACAATTTCGCCCATCCGAGCCAGCCAGCTCGGCTCAGAAAAGAAGCCTAGTTCATTCCGACAAATTCCTGGTGCTTCTTCGCTTGCGAGCGAACGATGATGCGGACGGCTAGATCTCCGTCGGGAGTCGGTTTGAATCCGACGGTCACGCGAGCCTTCAGGCGCAATTTCCCTTCGATTTTAGTCTCGGTGTTGATCAAAAAACTACGTTTTTCGGCAGGTTTTCCGGGTACCGTGCGAGCCACCCCAATTTGCCCGGCGGGCAGTTGGGAAATTGTGCCTGAGAAGAATTCGTAATTTGGTTCTGGCGGCGTAGTTCCCTGCTCCTGCGCATGCACCACCGGAGGAAGCATCGGTGTGCTTAACGCGAGGACGAGAACTGACCTAATTAACCACATCTTTTAGATTAAGCAAATCGAATGAACGTCAGGTGAATTTTAGATTAAACTTCGTTCACCAGTAGTATTACAACACAAGAACCGGATGATACAGATGCGGCAAAACCGCCTCGCCGATGGCCACCAGGTCCCCCTCATAAGAAACTGCTTTCACGAACTTCGCATCGGGTTCCAGCCGGAATGGAGAAACCCGGAAGTCCCGGCCCTGGCGGATGAATCCGGCGGTGGACTCGTCAACTAATTCGCTGGGAAATTCGGGCAGTAAGTCGGCGCACGGAATCAAGGCTTCGGCCAGATTCCCCGCCTCGGCGAGCGCTGCAAGCTGATCGAGAGTGCGGGCCATACTGATATCGAAACCACCGGCGGAGCTGCGGCGGAGCCGGCTCAGGAACGCTCCGCAGCCGAGCGTCCGGCCGAGGTCGTGGGCGATGCTTCGGATATATGTTCCGGTAGAGGAATGAACCCGGATAGTTAGATCCGCGCCGATGCAGTCCAATATTTCGAGCGAGTAAATCTCCACATTCACCGGCTTCATTTCCACCGCGATATTTTGGCGCGCGAGGCGGTAGGCAGGCGTGCCGCCGATCTTTTTGGCCGAAACCGCGGGTGGAACCTGACTGATCTTCCCGCGAAACGAAGCCACTTCCAGTTCCATGCGATCGCGGTCGAGGGTAATTTCAGTTTCAGGTGAAGTGGCGGCTCCGGCCGCGTCGTAGCTATCGGTGGACCAGCCGAAGTGCACCACCGCTTCATACACCTTGTCGGTTCGCTGGAAGTATTGGGCAAGCCGGGTGGCGCGGCCGATGACCAGCGGCAGCACGCCGGTGGCGTCGGGATCGAGCGTGCCAAGATGCCCCACCTTCTTGGTATTTGCCAGGCGGCGCATGCGGTTCACTACGTCGTGCGAAGTCCAGCCGGCCGGTTTATCGGCAACTATCAATCCATCCATTCGTTCCCACTCTATCATTGTAAAAACATGCCGCTGGTAAACTCAGAAGAGTGGAAGAAGAAGTAATCGGAAAGGCGTACGACAGCCGCCTGATGGCGCGGTTGCTGACGTATATGCGGCCGTACAAAGCTACGGTGGCGATCTCGCTGGTGTTTCTGGGCGTGGGCTCGCTAATGCAGGTGGCGGGGCCGCTGCTAACCAAGCTGGCGATTGACCGGTATCTGCTGCCGAACCACGTGACAACAACAACGCCTGGGCTGCTTGGCCGGTATCTGTCGCAGGATCCCTGGATAGGGCTGGCTCAAGTCTCCGCGATCTATCTGCTGGCATTGCTGGTGAATCTGTTGATGGAGTTTGGCCAGACCTACCTGATGCAGTGGACCGGCCAGAATGCGATGTCCGACCTGCGGCACCAATTGATGGGGCACATGCAAAAGCTGGACGTGGCCTATTTCGACCACAATCCGGTGGGACGGCTGGTGACCCGGGTTACCACCGACGTGGATGTGCTGAACGATCTGTTCACCTCCGGACTGGTGACGATTCTGGGCGATCTGCTGATGTTGAGCTTCGTGGCCGTGGCGATGCTCCAGATGAGCCCGGGAATGACTGGCCTGTTGCTTCTGGTAGTCCCGTTGGTGATTCTGGTAACCGGCATTTTCCGGCGCGCCGTGCAAAGCAGCTACCGGCGCATTCGCGTCGCCATTGCCCGCATCAATGCGTATCTGCAAGAACACGTGAACGGCATGCCTGTGTTGCAGTTATTCAACCGCGAAGCGCGCAGCGCAGAGGAATTTCGCGACATCAATCGCGACCACATGGAGGCTTTCAAGGATTCTATTTTCGCCTACGGCTGGTTCTATCCGGTGGTGGAATTCCTGAGCATGCTTGCGCTGGCGCTGCTGCTCGCGTATGGCGGATTTGAAGTTCGCGGCGGCGCGCTGACATTGGGCGCGTGGGTGGCGTTCCTGCAATACGGGATGCGCTTTTTCCGACCGATTCAGGACTTGAGCGAAAAATACAACATCCTGCAAGGCGCGATGGCGGCGTCTGAGCGGATTTTCAAATTGTTGGACACGGAGCCCACCATCGTGTCACCTTCGGCGAAGACGCCCGTATCGGGTTTACCGGTCTCCATCGAATTCGATCATGTCTGGTTCGCCTATAACGCGGAAGATTGGGTGCTGCAGGACGTCAGCTTCACGATTGCACCGGGCGAGACCATCGCGGTGGTGGGACACACCGGCGCAGGGAAAACCACGCTCACCAACCTGCTGCTGCGATTTTACGACGTGCAGAAGGGCTCGATTCGGATTGGCGGGGTGAATGTTCGCGATTTCGATCTGCTCGAACTTCGGCGGCAGTTCGGGATCGTACTGCAGGACCCGTATCTCTTCTCCGGGACGATTGCCGACAACATCCGGCTGGGTACGCAAGGCATTACGGACGAGGCTCTGGAGCTGGCGATCCAGAAGGTCAATCTGAAAGACTACATCGACCGGCTACCGCTGCGTTTTGACGAACCGGTGCGGGAACGAGGGAGCGGTATTTCCACCGGCCAGAAGCAACTGATCAGCTTTGCGCGGGCGCTGGCGCACGATCCGCGGATTCTTATACTGGATGAGGCGACGTCTAGCGTGGATACCGACACCGAGATTCGCGTGCGCGAGGCGTTGGGCAGGCTGGTGGAGGGGCGGACGTCAATTATCATCGCGCACCGTCTATCCACCATTCAACGGGCGGATCGGATCGTGGTGATGCACAAGGGACGGCTACGCGAGACGGGGACGCACCAACAGTTGCTCGGGATGCGAGGGATTTACTGGAAGCTGTACCAGTTACAGTATAAAGACCAGGAGTTGAGGCCGGCAGGCGGGGGTCAAAAAGGCCGCGTGCCACCTGCGGGTGAGTTGGAATTCCAGCGGTAGGACGCCGGCTTCGCCAGGGCAATAATTGATCGCCAAGGACGGTGAGCCTGAAACGCAACCCTGCTAAACGACAGAGCCGGGCGAAGCGAAGTGGTCACAGATCGGTTTTCGCTACGGAGTGAAGGATGGCACGCCTTACAGAGTGGATTACTTTCTCGATAACTAGAAGTCGGTGATCCGAGCCTGCCTGGCGTTCAACGCATGATCCAGTAGAATTCCGTTTCTGATCGACCAAGCGATTGCTGTTGCGGCCACCGCAAGGAGGCACGCAAGGAAAAAGTGGGGCTTGCGCGTGGCATAAACCGCCAAGTGGATGGCCGCCGGTTTTCGGATGCTTGACCCCGCGACAAACCTGGGCGTGGCGCTCGATGACCTTGTCTATCTCACGGCTGAGCGCGCTCTGGAGATCGGTGTCGGTGGCGACAGTAAGCATTTTATTTCGAGGATTGATCAGCCGGGATATGGATATGGCGATAACACCGCAGTCCTTAGGATCGGCCGACAAAGCGAGATCCCGGTCGAGTTGTAAAGCCGCTTCGCCGATCCTCTTGGCAACGGCAGATTCAGACAATACACGTTTGCATGGAACCAACATGCGGCGGTTCTCAAATTCGAAAGATTCATCGGGCTCGCCACCGAGCCGTGGTTCTAGCCCGGCGAACGCCACACGCCCAGCGACCCACAATTCAAACATCGCATTTCGGCCCTGGTTCGATTTGTCATCTTCCAGGCACGCGTCTGGAGGCCCCTTGATCTCTTTCATCAAAACGGCCTTCGGAATGTCGCAACTCTGTTTTTGTAATGCATCTACTGCGTCCACGAATTTGATCGATTCGACAAATGACCAGAGTATTTCCCTACGCTGCCCCCCCGTCAGGTTGTTAGTGATCTGGGCGAGTGTTCCACGATCAGTTGCTTCGGCAAGTTCGGTGAGGTGCCGTAGATGAATACGGATCCGGTGGTGCTGGTTCAAATCCATCTGGCGAAGCCGTTGATCGATCTCAGCGAGCTTCTCGACGATTTCGTGATAATTGAGTTGCTCCATGGCGCAGCATTATCGCACTGGTACGCAATGTAGGATTTCCGGACAGGGGCGGCTCAGAGTCTACCGGGGCGGTAGAATGGGGCATGCGCAACGAGTTTACGGCGATAGTCGAGCAGGACGGCCCTTGGTACGTTGCATACTGCGCTGAAGTGCCCGGCGCCAACGGTCAGGGCAAAACGCAAGAAGAGTGCTTGGAGAACCTTCGCGCGGCGATTGCGCTTGTTCTTGAGCACAGACGAGAGGAATCTTTGCGCGCTCTGCCTCCCGATGCCAAGCAGGAACTCGTTGTGGTGGGATGAAGCGAGACGCACTCCTCAGGCATCTACGGCGGCATGGCTGCGTTTTGCGGCGAGAGGGCAAAGAACACATGCTTTGGGAAAACCCTCAGACGGGCCGCTCGGAAGCCGTTCCGCGTCATGTTGAGATCGCCAACCTTCTGGCGAAGAGGATTTGTCGCAAGCTGTCTATCCCGAACCCACCTGGATAAGCGTGCGTCAAAACTCGGCAATGGGCGTGGAACGTTCATCTGGGTTTAGAAGCAGTCGCGGTTCCACACCACGCGCCCGCTTGAGAAGCGCGCGGCGTACAAGGTCAAGTCGCAGCGATCACACCGGATCTATTCAATTGAATCCAGTCGAGCGTTTGCGTGCCGTACTTGACGATCACGCTTCGGAACGCCTCCATGCCAATTTCACGGACCAGTTTCGCTTTGTCCTTGATGAACTGGAATTCGTCGCGCCTCATCTCCGGATTGCGGCGCTGCATTTCGAGGAATTTCTTGGGGTCGAAATTTCCGATAAAGATGATGCGGCGGACGCGAAAGCCGTCAACGCCCATGTCGGAGACCTGTTGGGCGATGTACTTGTTCATGCCGTTAATGACGGACATGACGGCGATGAGCGTGGTGGTGGCGAGGATGATGCCAAGCAGGGTAAGAAAGCTCCGCATTTTGCTGCCCCGGAGGGACGAGGCGGCGGCCGACGCGGCTTCGGCAAAAGAGGCGGTATTTGCCAGGTGAGAAGGATGACGTTGCAAGTGGGCTATTTGTTCCCGGCTTCCTCAATCCATTGCAACAAAATGCGGTCTACCCAGAAGCGGGGCTCTGCACTCGCGACGAAACCGAGGTGCCCGCCGTGGTCTATGGCGTATAACTCAATGAATGGATTAATCGCGATGGCCGGGTGGCTGAAGACGTCGAACGGAATGAGCGGATCGTCTTTGGCCTGGACCAGGAGGGTGGGGACGCGGATGCGGTGGAGGAACTGGTTGCACGATTGGGTGGCGTAGTAGTTGTCCGCGGTGCCGAACCCGAAGAATTTGGCGGTGACGAGATCGTCGAATTCGTAGACGGTGCGGCAGCGCTGGACTGCTTCCACGTCGCAAATGCCGGCCAGGGAATCGGCGCGTTTCCGGATTCGTTCCTTCAGCCGGCTGAGGAAGCGCCTGGAGTAGATCCAGTTTTCGCGCTCGCCTGTCTGGCGGACGCAGGCTGCGAGGTCGAGCGGGGTGGAGACTGCGCAGACGCCTTTCAGCAGGCCTTGTGCGTCGCCGCCGAGTTCGCCGGTGAGTTTCAGCGCCACGTTGCCGCCCAGGGAGTAGCCGAATAGAAATATTGGAGCTGTCCGTTCGGCGCGGATCTGGCGGAGGACGGAGAGCGTGTCGCCGGTCATGCCGGCGTGGTACATGGATTTGGCTAGCGCCTCGGTGCCGCCGCAACTGCGCATGTTGGTGCGGTGGACAGCGTATCCGTTTTCGAGGGCGAGTTGGGACATGCTGCGCATGTAGCCGGCGTCGCTGCTGCCTTCGAGGCCGTGGATCATGACGATCTCGCCGCAAGCTTCGGTGGCGGGGCGTTGGGTGTGGACGAGGACGCGGACGTCGGGCTCTGTGGTGTAGACCTTCGATTCGATGGGGAAACGCTTGGCGTCTAATCGGCGGACGGCGAAATTACCGGCTAGGGTGAGCAGGTGTGGATTGCGGAGCAGGGGGTGAAAGGGGTCCAACTCTCTAGTTTATTCCGGGTTGCGAGTGGGGAGGGAACGGATTGTGGACGGTCGCGGTTTTGAGAGCCGCGGCCGTCCGGAGGAGTTGCTTACGAGCGGTGGCGGCGGGGCGCGAACGACTTCGCGAAACCGCCAGAGCGGGGCTTTGGAGCACCTTCGCGAGGCTTTGGTGCGCCTTCGCGGGGCTTTGGTGCGCCATCGCGGGACTGCGGGGCGCGATCCCTATCGCGGGCAAATGGACGTTCGCGAACGACCGGCATGTCCTTGATTTCCGTGCGGACCTCGGCGACAATGGCCGGATCGAGCGGCAAGCGCTCCATAGTGATTTTGAGTGTACGTTCGATTCTGCGGATATCGCCGATTTCCTGGCGCGTGGCAAAAGTGGAAGCTACACCGCGCTCGGAGGCGCGGCCGGTCCGGCCTACGCGATGGATGAAATCTTCGGGAACCTGCGGCAGATCGTAATTGATGACGTGCGCGATGTTTTGGACGTGAATGCCGCGAGCGGCTACGTCGGTTGCGACCAGTACGCGATACTTGCCCTGCTGGAAGCCGTGCAGAGCGGCAGTGCGCTGCGATTGCGAACGATCGCCGTGGATCATTGCGGCTTCAAAACCGGCGCGGGAGAGTTTTCCGGCCAGACGTTCGGTGCCGAAGCGGGTTTTCGCGAAGACGAGGAAGCTGCCGGTTTCGCCGTTGAGCAGCTTTTGCAGGAGGCCCAGTTTCTTATCGGAAGGGACTTCGAACATCTGCAATTTCACGCGGTCGGAGGGCTTCAAGGTGGAGCCGACTTCGACGCGGACGGGCGAACGCATGTAGTCCTTCACCAGTTTGGAAACCGACGCTTCGAGAGTAGCGGAGAAACACATGGTCTGCCGCTCCTCCGGAAGGGCGGAGGCGATGCGCTGGATGGCCGGAAGGAAGCCCATATCGAGCATGCGGTCGGCTTCATCAAGCACCAGAATCTTGACGTTAGTCAGCTTCACCAGCTTGCGCCGCATGAAGTCTTCCAGGCGTCCGGGAGTGGCAACGACGAGGCGTGCGCCGCGGCGGATGGTTTGGAGCTGTTTCTGTTCCGCAAGGCCGCCGACTACGAGTGCGGCTTCCGCGCCTTTGGTGCGTCCGCGGAGAGCGGTGTATGCTTCGAGAACCTGCATGGCGAGTTCACGAGTAGGCACTAATACCAGTGCCTCGATTCCCTGGGCAGGCTGGGACTCCAGCCGCTCAATGATGGGGATCAGAAATCCGAGCGTTTTTCCTGTACCGGTGTTTGCTGTTGCGAGAACGTCTTTACCGAGAAGCGCTGGGGGGATAGCGCCGGCCTGAACCGGCGTGGGGATCTTGAAATTGCCCGCGGAAAGACGCTCTTGGAGCGATGCAGACAAGGGTAGTTCTGAAAAAGTGGTCATATTTTGGATACTGCTAATTTTTGAAACTACAAAGGTTTGCGACGAAGGGCCTGATGAAGCGGAAAGGACAGTGACGCAACTACAACAGCCGTAGGATAGCACATATTTGGGTGATTATGTTTATTAAGACTGGATGAACATAGTGCGGCTATTTTGCGGTGGGTGCTTACAGCGTGTTCGAGAGCGGGATTGAAATAGGAGCGTGCAAGAAGCTTACTCCGGGGCGTTGATCGCCGAACAAGCGATGGAGGTGGAGCATCCGAGTGGAGAAGCTATTTGGAAACGCGCTGTAGAAGTATTCGATGGAAAATATCTGGTCCGCCAATGGATGAATACGCCGCTCCCGTTGCGCCGGAATTAGTCGACTCCTGAATACGCCGATTCTGGTGATGCCGGGCAGCAGCGCGAAGCCTCCATTACTTGCCCGTATCGACTACGGCATATACTGCTGGCTGGGTATGTGCTTGACTCAGGCGGGTACGGTTTCGCCGCATTTTGCGGGGCTGGCGCATTGACGCCCTCGTCCCGCTTCCAGCAGCGGGACGAGGGCGTCCCGCGCCGGCCAGGGGGCCCGCCCTACCTTGGCTGCTGCTGTGGTAGTTGCTTGGGTGAAGCACATACCCAGCTCACGCTATTGACTCCTCTGGGTGCCGGCGCACTAGGGCGTCCCATATCATAAGAGATTGCCCGCCCTATCCTTGGTATTGCTCGGCGCGTTGCTGACGCTGGCAGCCGCGTTCTCGCTCGGACGCGCGCTGACGTTTTGGCGAACGCTTCCCGCCGCGCTCAACCTTGGATTGGGGGCGGCCGCGCTCAGTTTCTTAATCTTCTTTCTGCCGCTTTCCGGACATGCCGGGCTGCGGGGGATGCTTGCCCTTGGCATCGCTTCCGCAGCGCCGTTGGTTTGGCTTCGCGTGGGATCGCCCGGCTG
>JANYCV010000631.1 GCA_025360145.1 Acidobacteriaceae bacterium | reverse complement strand
AAAAACTGTCACGTTGCCGCCAAACTCTGGAGAAGATTCAGCCCGGTTGCACTGGCCCACGTACCCGGAAACCGAAGCAAGGCGCGGAGAAAAAGAAGGCACCGAAATGACTGTCCAGTTATTTGCCGGACACTACACTAGCGGACGAGTTGGAGACTGGATGTGACGCCTGTCCCCGAATGTATCGACAGCGCTAATCCGCCGCGGTACTATCTTTCGGCTTGTTCTTGCTCCCTGGCGGACGACCGCGCCGGCGGACCGGCGCATCACCGCTGGTCATCCAAAGCGGCGGCCGGCCGCGGCGCTTACCTCTGCCTCTCGCCAGCCTCTCCAATATCAAAATCGCTTCTTCTATTGCTTCCCGTTCCTGGCGCAATTCAGCCAGCATTTTGCTAACGTCCATCAATTTGGTCTCCCAAGCAAGTCGGCCAGAAGGCGAAATGTGAAGGCTTGTTCTGATTCAAGAACAAACCAAGTCCATCTATACGGCCGCACTTGCAGTTGTAACCTATTTTTTGATTGATTTCAAGGGGTTTGTTCTGAAATCAGAACAATAGGACCGAAGAACGGTGCGGTACCGGCGAGTTTGGGGGCAGCACACCCGGACTGAAGTACTCTTCATTTTACCAAAACACGGCGCTTCCAGTGAAAATAGAAGGGTAATCCCGCCAATATGAAGACTAAACCGAGGATCGATTCGCGGGGATAGGTACGCATGGTCTGGACAAGAAGCGTAATGGCCACCAGGACAAATAATATCGGCACCACCGGATAGCCGAGCGTCCGGTAAGGACGATGCAAGGCGGGCTGCGTTCTTCTGAGAACCAAGACCGAGGCGGCGGCCATGGCGTAAAGAATCCAACTGGAGAAGATCGCCATGGTGTAAAGCTGTTCGTAACGCCCGCTGAGCACAAGGAGCGCCGACCACAGGCTGAGCAGCGCTACCGCGACTCCGGGCGTGTGAAATTCGGGATGGACCCGCGCGACCGGCTTGAAAAAGTAACCGTCCCGGGCAAGCGCGTACGGTACGCGGGCGCCGGAAAGAATCGATCCGTTTAGAGCGGCAAAAATCGAGATCATCGCCGCGATACTGATCGCATTGGCGCCGCCCTGGCCCATCACTTTACGCATCATCGCAGCGGCCACACGGTCGCTGGCGGCCACTTCCGATCCGGAAAGCACGTAAAAGTAGGCCAAATTCGTCAACAGATAAATCACAACCACCAGGCTCACCCCGCCGATCAGGGCAAGAGGCAGGTTCCGCTGCGGGTTCCGGATCTCAGAGGAAACCATGTTGACGTTGTTCCAACCGTCATAGGCCCATAGCGCAGCGACTAAAGCGGCAAAGAAACCCGAGAATCCACCGGCAACCGGAATGGACGTCGTATAGTTTGCGGTGCTTCCCTGGCCGGAGCTGAGGCCGATGACGATAATGGCGAAGATAAGCACGACTTTGACGATAGTTACGACGATTTGCACGCCGCCGCCGAGCTTTACGCCGAAATAGTTCACCACGGCCAGGAACAGAATGACGGCCATTGCCAGTAGCTGACCGGAACGGATTTCCAGCGGCCCCCAGTTCTCGCCAAGCGGAATTGGGATGGTCCCAACCACTTTCTCGAGTTGAGGCAGGAAATTGGCGAGGTAATAGAAAAAGGCCGTGGCTAGTGTGGCAATCGACGCGCTTTTAGCTACCCAGGTCTGCGTCCATCCGTAGAGGAACCCGAAAAAGGGGCCGTAGGCTTCCCGCAGGTAGACATATTCGCCTCCGGCCTCCGGAAGCGAAGCGGCCAGTTCCGCGTAAGTCAGGGCGCCAAACATGGTGAGGATGCCGCCGAATATCCAGACGGCGAATACCATGCCGGGGGAGCCGACGTTAAGGATCATCGCTTTGGGCACCAGAAAGATACCGCTTCCGATTACCGTGCCAACGACAATGGCGACGGCACCCCAAAGGCCTAAATCTCGTCGTAATCCCGGTGTTTGAATATCAGGCATGCGTCTCCACTGAGCTTTCCTTTACGATGCTTTCCTTTACGATGAACGAAGCAAGGTAACCAACAGAAATTGTAACGGATGTTCCTATAAACACGTACCAGGTCCACGCGATTGGCGTATAAACTTTCACATAAAACATGAGCAATAGACCGGCTACCATTCCTGCGATGGCCGCATTTTCTCCCACGCGCCGGGTCAGCAGTCCGAGCAGGAACACTCCGAGCAGACCGCCATAAAGAATAGAAGCAATGGAGAGCCCCGCTTCCAACACCGATCCCCAGTTTCGCGCAATCAGGCCGATGCCGAATAGAACCACTCCCCAAGCGATGGTGCTGAGCTTCGCCAGTTTGAGAAAATGCTCTTCGGGCTTAGCCTTTCCGCCTGCACGGGCGATCATTGGCTTATAGAAATCCATGATGGTAGTGGACGCCAGAGCGTTCAGCGCAGCACTGAGATTTGACATGGCCGCCGCCAGGATAGCCGCAATCACCAGTCCGGCGACGCCGGGAGGCAGGTTGTTCCAGATGAAATCCGGGTAGATCCGGTCGGAGGGCTTAGGCGGGGGAAGGCCCGTATCCTTGTAATAAACGAACAGAATGGTGCCGATGGTCAGAAACAAGGCGAATTGGAAGAAGATGATGAACCAACTGGTGAATAAGGCCAGGCGGCTTTCCCGAAGCGACTTAGCAGCCAGAAGGCGCTGCACCATCAACTGCTCGGTTCCGTGGCTTGCCGTAGTCAGGAACGCGCCGCCGATGAGGCCGGCCCAAAAGCTATAGGTCCGGGTGAAGAATTCCGGCGTAAACGAGAAACGAAAGTCGAAAACCTGGAATTTGTGAAGTCCTCCGGCAACTTCGGCCACGTGGTCCCAACCGCCGGGGATTTTTGCAAGGATGACGAAGAAGCTGAGAATGGCACCGCCAACGTATAGAACCATTTGGACCACGTCTGTCCAAATTACCGCGGTCATTCCGCCTTCGAATGTATAGAACAGGGTGAGACAAACTATGAAAATAATGGAGCCGATTTCGCCGGTGCCCAGGATAATCGAAATGACGATCGAAATGGCGAATACGCGGACTCCTTCGGCTAACGCGCGCAGAATTAGAAATGTCCCGGCTGTGAGCTTGCGAATGCGCTGACCGAAGCGCCGCTGCATTAACTCGTAGGCCGTGAACATTTCTCCGCGGAAATAGTGCGGAAGGAACAAAGCGGATATGATGATGCGGGCAAGCAAATAGCCCATGATCACTTGCAGCAGACCGAAGTTGCCGTTGAAGGCGATGCCGGGGGTGCCAATTACAGTAAGAGTGCTGGTTTCAGCGGA
>JANYCV010000598.1 GCA_025360145.1 Acidobacteriaceae bacterium | reverse complement strand
GCCATGATAGACCCAATTGACATCCTCCGCGTCGTGGGCCTGCTTCAACCGCTTGACCTGCCGCTCGCTCAAGTTCAAATATTCCGCGGCTTCCTTCAGTGAGATTCGTCCGGCGACCGTGTTCTCGATCACCTTGATCCGATGTAACTCTTCTTGGCTCAATGTCACTCTCTCCTATGGGCGGGCGACAAAGTCCCTGAGCAGTTAGGGGGTGACAGAATCGCTGAGCAACTACAATCGCAACCTCCGGGCATTGACAACTTGGTCTTGCTATGTCAACCTCGATCTTTCACCCTAAATCTAGTTAAGACGTCACGATGTCTATTTGGAGGCAGCACCGATGAGTTTAAGCGTTAAGACCCGCCAGAGCAATGGCGTATCTATTCTCGATCTGGACGGACGAATCACCCTGGGAGAGCCCACCGGGCTGCTTCGGGATACTGTCAAAACCGTTCTAGCGGAAGGGCACAAAGATATTCTTTTGAACCTAGGGCAGGTGTCCTATATCGATAGCGCCGGGCTGGGCGAGCTTGTCGGATGCAACTCCACGGTCCGCAACGCGGGTGGACGTTTGAAGCTGATGCAGTTGCAGAAGAAAATTTCGGATCTGATGCAAATCACAAAACTGCACACGGTTTTCGAAGTGATTGACGACGAGGCGAAGGCCGTGTCATCATTCGCCGCGGCTGGCGGCGCGTCCTAACTTGCAGCCGGCGGATGATGATTCCGCCTTACTATGACTGTTAGCGAACTCCTAATCTCTGGTCCGGATGGGCACTCTCGGACCGTCCCATTGAGCGTAGGCAAGCACTCCTTGGGACGGTCCAGCATGAACGAGCTTTGCTATCCCGACGACTCCGGACTCTCACGGCAACATTTAGTCTTTGAGCGCAGTGGCAATGAGTGGGCGGTGCGGGACCTTGACAGTAAGAACGGCACGCAGGTTAACGGTGTCCGGATTAAGGGAACGCACGTTCTGCAGCCCGGCGACCGGGTCACCGCGGGACACCTGACCATGCAACAGAAGACGAATGAGCCGGAGTCGGCGGCGCAGACGGTCCTATTCGTCGCCGAATCGGCTTCTCCCATCTCGACCACGGTGGAAACCAGTCTGGAAGGAGTGCTGGGATCCGATAAAGGTACTTCCGGCGCTGCGGCACTCACTGGACTGAATTCGATTCAGGCGCTGATTCGGGCTGGTCAGGAGCTTTCGAGCCACCGTCCGCTTACTGAATTGTTTCCACTGATTCTTGACCTTTCGATCTCCGCGGTGGGCGCAACGCGCGGGCTGTTGATGATTCGGGAGAAAGACGAGTTGGTGGTGCAGGCCGCCCATGGCAACGATTTCCAGATCAGTCGCGCGGTGCGGGATCGCGTAATTAACCAGAAAGCTTCGCTGCTGGTGCAGGACGCGCAGTTCGACGCAGCTTTGGCCGGACGGCAGAGCATTGTGATGCAGGGAATGCGCAGCATTCTGGCTGTTCCGTTGCAGACACGCGACCGCGTCATCGGACTGATCTATGTGGACACGCAGAATCTGATTCGTCCGTTTACTCAGGAAGATTTGAACCTGTTGACAGTGATGGTCAATGTGGCCGCGATCCGGATTGAGCAAGCGCGCTTTGCCGAGATTGAACAAAACGAGCGGATTTACGCGCGCGAGCTGGCGCAAGCGGCCGAGATTCAGCGCGGGCTGCTTCCGGCCAATTCGCCCAAGATTCCTGGCGTAGATTTGGATGGGCGCAACTTTCCCTGCCACGGCGTCGGCGGCGACTACTACGACTATTTTCCTTACCCGGACGGACGGATTGGGATTGTGGTGGCCGATGTGGCCGGAAAGGGCATGCCGGCCGCAATGATGATGTCGAACATGCAGGCGCACATGCAGGTCTACACCGAGACGTTCCGCGAGCCTGCTGAAGTAGTCGCGAGACTAAACAAAAGCCTGGCTGCGCGCTGCCCTGGGAACCGCTTTATCACTTTCTTTCTGGGCCTGCTGGATCCGGTGACGGGTGAGATGACGTACTGCAATGCCGGCCATAATCCACCGATATTGGTGAGGAAAAACGGGACGGCCGAGCAACTGACGGGCGGCGGAATGATTCTGGGCATCTTCGGCGCCGCCGAATATGAGAACCAGAGAATAACGCTGGAGGAAGACGATCTTCTGGCCCTATTTAGCGACGGCATCACCGAGGCTTGCCAGCCGGGTCTCGAAGAAGAATTCGGCGAGGAGCGGTTGACGGAGCTGCTGGTGGCGAATCTTCCGTCGTCGTCTTCGGTAGTCATTGAAAAGGTGATGGAGGGTTTGAATTCCTGGGGCGCCGGGGAGTCTTTTGCCGACGACGTAACGATTGTGGTGGTGCGCCGAATGGCCGGAGGCGAAGTGTTTAGCGGGAATGAAACGTTCGGCGGGGAACGTCCGTTGGTTTTGATTTAGGTAGGAAAGCTCACGGACGGTCACGTGGACCAGTCCAGTGATGGGTGCGCGGTGATCGGCAGCCACGGACATTCCCGTGGGCCCCAGAGCAGCCAGAAACCTGGCGCCATTCCGCGGCGATGGGTTTTACCGACCCTTGCGCCTTCTGCAAGACCCGGAGCATTGTCTTGACGCGACGGTTGCCGGCTTCGTAGAACAGATGTCCGTTATCGCCGTTGAGGAGCGGCTCGCGATGTTGGGTTTCGGGGATGCTGCCCGCGCGTTTGCGCCGGTAACAGGGCTAGCGGGACCGCTGTGAGGACGGAAACTTTTCAGTAAGGGCGCGCGTTAGATCGTCTCAAGATGCTTAACCCTAAATCCGGCAGTTCGGATTCTGCGGATCGTGCCAAGTCGCTGAAATAGCTAAGACTGGGTATGTGCTTGACTCAAGTGGGTACGGTCTCGCAGCGTTTCGTGTGGCTGGCGCATTGGCGCCTTCGTCCCGCTTCGGGCAGCCGGACGAAGGCGTCCCGCGCCGTCCAAGGGGGGCCGCCCCACCTGGGCTGCTGCCGTAGTAATTACCTGAGTGAAGCACATACCCAGCTAGCTAAGAATTTCAACTGGTTCGTAGTTCACTATTCGGGGATAACTGATTCCATTGCATCTGCTTGCGGCTAACGGTCTATTCGATTTTGAGTGACTTCAACCGCCGGATTCAGGTTGATGCGTTTTCTCTCAGCCCCGTTCGTCGAGTCGACTAACAATCGAGCCGAACGCATGTTACGTCCGGCGGTGATCGCGCGGAAGGTGTCGCACTGCTCGAAAAATCAGGCCGGCGCGGATGCCTTCGTTGCCTTCACCAGCCTTGCCCAAACCGCTCGCAAGAATGGTGCTGTCTCCATCACTGCCGCCTTCAGGTTACTCTTCTCGGCTTCCAGTCCCCCGCCAACGTGAAGTCTGTGTCGAGCCGCTAATCAATTACGTGATTTCATTCGTCACTTTCCCGGCGCCTGCGACTTCAGTTGCCTTTGCTTCTATCGTGCTCTTCTCTGCATCAGACCGAACCGGACCCTTTAAGGTGACCATCCCATCGCGGGAAATCACCTTCACGTTGTGCGCGTAGGTTGACAACGACTTATCCGCCATGATCGCCTTGCGGATCTTTTGCGTAAGTTGCTGGTCGGCGGGGTCCATTTGTTGCTGGCCCGCGGTCATTGCGCCTTCCGCACGGTCCTGCTTGTTTGTTTTGGTATTGTCGGCCTTCGCCGGTTTCGCGTCATCCGCTGCATACAACGCTCCACCCATTGCAAGTAGGGCGCCCAGCGACAACGCTCGAATATAAGTGATGACCATTCAGTATCCTCCTCTCTCACAAATTGGACGCAATTCATTGAACAAAGTGTCCTCATGGAGCCGCTGTTTTACACTTAGGTCACCGGAAAGGATTCGTTCTGCTCAATACACAAGCGAAGTGCATCTTTATAGGAGGGACCGCCTCCCACGTTGGCAAAAGTTGGATGGCTACCGCCATTGGCCGCTACTTGCGCCGCCGTGGCATTCGTGTGGCGCCGTTCAAAGCGCAGAACATGTCGAACAACTCCGCCCCGCTTTCCGGAGGCGGCGAGATTGGACGAGCCCAGGCAGTGCAGGCCGAGGCGTGTGGCGTCGATCCCACCAGCGACATGAACCCCATCCTGCTGAAGCCCACCTCGGATTCCGGTTGTCAGGTGGTGGTGAACGGGAAGGTCTGGCGAAACCTCAGTGCATCCGCCTACTATCAACATTTTGATGAACTTTTGGAGCAAGTCCTGGCCGCCTATGACCGGCTCGCGAGTCAATACGAGTACATTGTGATCGAAGGCGCGGGAAGCGTGGCGGAACTGAATTTGAAGTCGCGGGACCTGGTGAACTTCGGGCTCGCGGCCCGCCTCGGAGCGCCGGCGCTCTTAGTAGGCGATATCGACCGCGGCGGCATTTTCGCCTCCCTCATCGGAACCATCGGTTTACTCGACGACAGCGAGCGCGCTCTGGTTCGATCCTTTGCGGTCAACCGGTTCCGGGGCGACAGCAGCCTCTTCGTGGACGGCGTCCGCATCCTGGAAGAAAAGACGGAACGCCCGTGCCTGGGCGTGTTCCCCATGTTGACGGGCACCGAGATCGACGCCGAAGACGGCGTAAGCATGGACGAAATCCCAAATCCGGCCCTCGCCGATGTCGCCGTGGTCTCGCTGCCCCGCATCTCCAACATCACGGACTTCCAGTTGCTCCGCGGCATCCGGCGCATCACGGTGCCGGACAACCGGCAATACCTGTGCATCATCCTTCCAGGGACCAAGAGCACCATGGCCGACCTGCAATGGATGCGCGATCGCGGACTGGACCAGTGGATCGTCCGGCAGCACAGTGCGGGCGCGCGGATCATCGGGATCTGCGGAGGTTATCAAATGTTAGGAGAAAGCATTGAAGATCCCTATGCGGCGGAGTCAAACTGCAAGCAGGTGAAGGGCCTCGGACTCCTCCCAGTCACGACGGTGATGGAGCCCGTAAAGACGACCCGTCAGGTGCAGGCGGTAACGCCGTCGGGCATAGCCTTCAGCGCCTACGAAATCCACATGGGCCGCACGTCCCGCCCAGCCGGTGCGCCTGCCTTTGCACAGACCGAATACGGACCAGATGGCATTCGCCAAAATAACTGCATCGGGACGTATCTGCACGGGGCTCTCGAAAACGCGGGTATCATAGGCGAACTGCTGGACATTGTGGTGGAGCCCCGTCAACCCAAACAGCAGGCCTACGAATCGCTCGCGACATGGTTTGAAACGAACGCCAACATTCCTCTGTTTGACGAGCTCTATTTATGAAGCGATTGTTCCTTTGCTACCTGCTTGTATCCGTCTGGCTCTGTGCACAACCGCGGCGCATTGTGTCCACCGCGCCCAGCATCACCGAGACGCTCTTCGCGTTAGGACTGGGAGGCCGCGTGGTGGGCGTTACCAACTACTGTCACTACCCAACCGCCGCCGCGAAGATCGCGAAGATCGGCACATACATGCAACCGAACTTAGAGGCCATTCTCGCCCTCCGGCCCGACTTGATAATCACGCAAAAGACCGCGATTCACTCCAAGTCGCGCTTTGAGCCATATCACTTAAATGTCCTCGAAGTAACCCAGGGCAGCATCGCCGAAATACAAAGCGCCATCGTAGCGATTGGCAATGCAACCGGATCGGCGGATCGTGCCCGGACGCTGAACGAATCCATTACGAAGGAACTCACCGCGGTACGCGAGAAGGCGTCAACCAATCCGCCGGTCTCTGTCGTATTCATAGTAGGCCGCACGCCGGGCGCTCTCGAAGGCATGATCGCAGTGGGCAGCCACAATTACCTGGCGGAGGTGATGGAAGTTGCGGGCGGCCGGAATGTGTTCAACGATGCCAAGCCCACCTACGCCAAGATCTCCGCTGAGGAGATCCTGGCCCGCAGTCCACAGGTCATCTTGGATATGGGCGATATGTCCGATCCCACCGGCGTTACGGAGGAACAGAAGCGCGCGGTTGTGAAACTCTGGGACCGCTATCCCAGTGTCGCCGCCGTTCGCGACAAGCGCGTCCATGCAATCGCGTCCGACATATTCGTTGTGCCTGGTCCCCGCGTAATCGATCTCGCCCGCGCGTTCGCGCACCTCTTGCACCCGGAGATCTTCCCTTGATCTTTCGCCTTCAGAATGTGGGGATGCACTATGGCGCCAGCGAAGTGCTGCGCAACGTCACGCTTTCCTTCGACCGCGGGGAACTGGTTGCCATCATCGGCCCAAACGGGGCAGGGAAATCGACACTGCTCGGTATCATGGCAGGCCTGCGCACCCACTTCACCGGCGAGTGCCGGCTCGAAGAGAAGCCGCTGGCGAAGTGGCCGCGGCGTGCCTTTGCGCAATCGGTCTCAGTGGTGCCGCAGTTGCAACCGGTCGAGTTTCCCTTCAGCGCGGAACAGGTGGTCCTGATGGGCCGGATGCCGTTCAGCGACGGGATGTTCGAGTCGGCCGCGGATGAGGCTGCAGTGGCCCATGCCATGGAGATCACCGACACCTTGCAGTTCCGCACCCGCGACTTTCGGACGCTGAGCGGGGGCGAACGCCAGCGTGTAATTCTGGCGTCGGCATTGGCGCAGTCTCCCAAAGCGCTGTTACTCGATGAGCCCACCACGTTTCTGGATCTGCAGCATCAGGTTTCGCTCTATCGCCTGTTGCGGAATCTCTGCCGGGACGGACTTCTCGCCCTCTCCGTCACGCACGACCTGAACCTGGCTGCCGCGTACGCGGATCGAATCATCATCTTGCACAACGGCGCGGTCGTCGCCGATGGCAGGCCGGACGAAGTGATTCACAATGCCTCGATCCGCGCGGTGTTCTCCACCGATGTGGAGATTCAGCAGGGGCCGTCAGGCCGTCCATGGATTCACTATGGCCGTTAAGAAGGTTACGGCGCGGCGCGTCTGGATCACCTCGCTGCTTTCTCTGTGCGCGATGCTGGTGGCGATCGCCATCCTCCCGCTGATTGGTTCGGCTCACATCGACTACGGGCGCGCCATCGCCGGCCAGTCCCCCGACGCTGAAATTCTATTCGGGGTCCGCTTGCCGCGCGTGCTACTAGCCATGCTGACGGGCGGTGCACTGGCCGCTGCCGGTGTGCTCTTCCAGGCACTGCTCCGTGAAACGTTGGCCACCCCATACACGCTCGGCGTGTCGTCTGGCGCATCGCTAGGCGCGGTAATCGCCATCTGTTTGGGTGGAAGTCAGGTCTGGGTAGCATCGCTATTGGGAGCCGGATTGACGTTGCTTCTGGTAATGGCCGTCGCATCGGAAAGCCGGCGGATGTCTTCGTTTACGCTGCTGATGGCGGGCATCACGCTGAACAGCATTTGCATGGCGCTGATCCTGTTCTTGCAGAGCTTCGCCAGCTTCGGCCAGTCGTTCGCCATCGTCCGTTGGTTGATGGGTGGCATAGACGCGGTGCCATACACGACGCTTGCATGGCTAGCCGCCGCCGTGCTGCCCTCGGTCTTGTACCTGTTCTGGAAATCGCGGGAATGGAACCTGCTGGCCGTGGGTGAGGATTGGGCAGCAACGCGCGGCGTCTCCACCTCCACTCTTATCCTGTCCGGGTACCTGATCGGATCGTTTCTCACTGGCACCGTCACCGCCCTCACCGGGCCCATCGGTTTCGTCGGACTCATTGTTCCCCATGGACTTCGGCTAACCATCGGCGCCGATCATCGTCTGCTAATTCCAGCTTCATTCTTCCTCGGAGCGACGTTCCTGGCCATCTGCGACACCATCGCCCGCACCATCCTTGCACCGGCCGAAATTCCGGTCGGCGTCATTACAGCGATCCTGGGCGGCCCGTTTTTCATCTGGATGCTGCGCTCGCGAAGCAAGCTACACTAGTCTCCTGTCCCGCATAACACTGTCCCGCATAACTCTTGACAATCGGCGTGGTGGGGCGACGACACATTCTGACAGAGTTCCCGTCCCACCGGAGCCACTTTGAAACCCGTCAATCTTTACCCGAGAAAGGACACATAGCCATGCCGCGCCACCCTCCACCGTGGATTTTCGGGATCACCGCTTTGCCTTGCGGCATCTTCCAGGGATTTCTGTCCGTCGCCATGCCGTTTCTACTTCGGAACGCAGGCGTGCCAGTGGAGCAGATCGCCACTGCAAGTGCTGCCGCGAACATTCCCATCATCTTTTTTTTCCTTTGGGCGCCCATCGTAGATCTCGGATTGAAGCGCCGCAGTTGGCTGGTCCTATCGTCCATTGCCAGCGGAGTCTGCGCCAGTCTCGCGTTTCTGGTTCCCTTGCCCGGACAGCTTGCCCTGTTCACTGCCCTGGT
>JANYCV010000525.1 GCA_025360145.1 Acidobacteriaceae bacterium | reverse complement strand
GTTGATGCCGCGCATGTAGGGGTTGGCGGCGAACCAACTCTGCAATTGGCTGACGATCTCGCCGGTCTCAAACGCTTGCGCCAGGACAACGAGGTGCTGATGCCGGTTCAACTCCCAGACGATTTTGTGATCGCCTGCGCGTTTGAAATCGAGATAGGGAGTGAGACGGAAATACTTGAGTTCGCTGGTGATGCCGTGGACGTAGTCGCGGCGCCACTCGATCCGCGGGCCGGTCTCGATCTCGATTCCAAGCACGGGGAACCGGTGCTGCATGATCTTCCCGGCGATGGGCAGCGGGTCGAATTCCGGCGTGGCAGGAAGGTCCAGCGGGGCCGGTTGGTCGATGGAGTCCGGAAGCTGCGGAGGTCTGGCGAACAGCGGCAGATTTGCCAGTTCCTGCCTGGCTCGGAAGATCAATTCTTTACGGGTGCGCACTGGCTCTCTCATGGTAACTGGGCAGCCCAGTTACACTTGAAGAATGTGCGGAATCGCAGGCTATTGGGAGCGCGACGGGCAGGGGTCAATTGCCCGCGTTAAGTCCATGTGCGATCAGATTATCCATCGCGGGCCTGATGATGAGGGCTTTCACGTGGATGGCGGCTGCGCGATTGGCATGCGCCGGCTAAGCATTATTGATCTGGCTACCGGTCATCAACCGATCTCCAACGAGGACGGCACGGTGTGGATTGTCTTCAACGGCGAGATCTACGATTATCAATCGCTGCGCGAGGATTTGGTCCGGAAAGGCCACCGCTTTGCTACAAAGAGCGACACGGAAACTATCGTTCATCTGTACGAGGAAGAGGGCGTAGAAGGCATCTCACGGTTGCGCGGCATGTTTGCGTTTTGCATTTGGGATACACGCAAACAGCAGATGCTGTTGGTGCGGGACCGGTTTGGAAAAAAGCCTCTGTACTATTCGGCGGGGCCCCGCGGGTTGTATTTCGGCAGCGAGCTGAAATGCCTGCGTGCGGCCGGCGTACCGATGGAAATCGACGACGATGCGCTACGGTTGTATTTCCAATTCAACTACATTCCCGATCCGCTGAGTCCGTTTCGCAATGTGCGAAAGCTGCCGCCGGGTTCTTGGCTTACTTGCGATCGCGATGGGACGGTTCGCCAGGGCCGGTATTGGAAGATGCCAGTGCCGGCGGAGAAGCCGGATGCGGCGCTTTCCGAAAAAGAAGCGGCGCGTCAATTGCGCGAGTTGTTCGATGAATCCGTCCGCATCCGCATGATTGCCGATGTGCCTCTGGGCGCGTTTCTGAGCGGCGGCATCGATTCGAGTTCCGTGGTTGCCTCGATGGCGCTACAGTCACGCGAGCCGGTTAAAACATTTTCTATCGGTTTTGAAGAGGCCGCTTTCAATGAGCTGCAATATGCCGCGATGGTGGCTAAGCGCTACAAGACTGAGCATCACGAGATTGTCGTAAAGCCGGATTCGGTGGGACTGGTGACACGGCTGGTGCGCCATTTCGATGAGCCCTTCGCGGACTCCTCCGCGATTCCCACTTTCATCGTTTCCGAGTTTGCGGCGCGGCATGTGAAGGTAGTGCTGACCGGGGACGGCGGCGATGAACTTTTCGACGGGTATGAGAGCTTCTTCGCCATCGATAAGCTGCGCCGGTTCGATGCGATTCCGCAAGCTGTGCGGCGGGTCGCGTCTATGGTTGCGGGCTTACTGCCCTACTCGGCGTACGGAAAGAATTATCTCCGGATGATCAGCCGTCCAAACCCGCTGGAGCGGTACTTCGAGTACAACTACGCGCCTTACTTTCTGCGCGAGCGATTGCTGCGGCCGGAGTGGATGCTGCCGTCGTCTTCTGAATTCCTGCAGCGGACGTTTCCGGATTGCCTGCCGCCGGATGGTGCTGATATTCTGTCGCAAGTGACGTTCTTTGAGGCGACGGCGAAGCTGACCGGTGACATGCTGGTGAAGGTGGACCGGATGTCGATGGCGAATTCGTTGGAAGTCCGGTGCCCTCTGCTGGATCACAAACTGGCGGAACTGGCGGCGCGCATTCCGCATTCCTGGAAAATGAAGAACGGCCGGGGCAAGGACATTCTGCTGCAAGCGATTGGAGACCGGCTTCCACCCGAATTGCTGACGCGCAGCAAGATGGGGTTCGGCGTACCGCTGGCGCTGTGGTTCCGAACGACGCTGCGCGATTTTCTGTGGGACCACCTGACCAGTGCGCGCTTTCTCAATCGCGGGATGGTGTCAGGCGAGTTCGTGGAATTTCTGCTGGGCGAACATGCCAGCGGACGGCGCGATAACAGCCACTGGCTTTGGTCGCTATTGATGTTGGAACTGTGGTTTCGCGACTTTGAAGACCCGGCCGGTTCGCACCCTTTGTTAGATAGCCACCGCTCCGCCCCGGCAAGACAGTGACGGCGAGCATCCTCTTCCTCATCGGCGCCGCGTTTCTGTTGTACGTTCTGTTCGGCTATCCGGTGTTGCTTGCCGTACGGGCGCGGTTTTTTTCGCGGCCTGTGCGGAGAGCACAAGTGGCGAAAACAGTTTCCGTGCTGCTTGCAGTGAAGAATGGCCAGAAGTTCCTGCGGGCGAAGCTGCAATCGATCTTCGCGCTGGATTACCCGCGGGAGCTGTTGCAGGTTTTGGTGATCTCCGATGGATCGGACGACCGCACCGATGCGATTGCGGCTGAGTTCGCGGACGTGGCCTTGATTCGTGTTCCTGCCGGGGGAAAGGCGCTCGCGTTGAATGCAGGTATCGCGCGATCCACCGGCGAGCTTCTGTTTTTCACCGATGTCCGCCAGCCGCTGGCGGCGGATAGCCTGCGGCAACTGGTAAGCTGCTTTTCCGACCCGCAGGTGGGCGTGGTGAGTGGCGAGTTGATTATTCTCGATGGCAAAACGCTTGGAGAGGCCAGCGTTGGCCTCTACTGGCGCTATGAAAAATGGATTCGTAGCCGGTTAAGCCAAATCGATTCGGTGATGGGTGCCACAGGGTGTATTTACACCATGCGCCGGGAGCTTGCGGTTGTATTGCCCGCCGGCACACTGGTGGATGATATGTACCTTCCCTTGGCTGCGTTCTTCCGCGGGTACCGGGTGATTTTCGATTCCAGTGCGAAGGCTTTCGACTATCCAACTCCGCTGGACGCCGAGTTCCGGCGCAAAGTCCGTACACTGGCCGGCGTCTATCAGATCATTGGTGCCTATCCGCAACTGCTGGGTCCCGCGAACCGAATGTGGATTGACTTCGTTTCGCACAAGCTGGGCCGTTTGCTGCTGCCGTACGCTTGTCTGTTGATGGCCGGCTCCAGTTTCTGGCTGCCGGATCCCTGCCGGACCTTTGCTCTAGCAGGCCAAGGCTTGTTCTATGCGCTGGCGTTCGTTGACGCGTGGCTTCCGGAAGGCTTTGTGTGGAAGCGGCTCACCTCGCCCATTCGTACGTTCGTGGTGCTGATGGCCGCGGCGTTCTGTGCCGGTTCCATTCTGTTTCTGCCGCACGATTATTTCTGGAAGGTACCCAAGCGTTGAGCGGACCGGTTCCTATCCTTCTGAT
>JANYCV010000522.1 GCA_025360145.1 Acidobacteriaceae bacterium | reverse complement strand
CCCAGCTTCAGAACGTAGCAGGGCTTTCCACCATTAGTCTTCACTCCTTGAATGGCGGCGGGGCGATTCCCGGCGAGACACGAATCTTGAATTTTCGCGTGTTCCGAGCCGCGCTGCAAGCTGCGGCGGCGAAACCAGTGGTAACAAATGACGTTGCCGCAAGTGACGACGTTATCCAACTGGGCGCTAACTGGTATCCGCCGGAGTCCTTGGGAACCGATCATTTCCGGTGGGTCGATAACGATGCGGTGATCCGTATCTCCGACCCGCGAGCGCTTGCGAAAGGACTCACTATCGAACTGGAACCGGGGCCTGGTATCAAGAAGAAGCCGATGGTGCTTCGGGTGCTGGATTCCGCCGGCCGCCAGGTGCAGGCGGTGGAGATCACCGGACGTCAAACGGTGAATGTGTTTCCACCGCTCACTGCGAAGCGGCCGCTGGAATACCGCCTGCACGTGGATGGCGGAGGGCAAAAAATCGGCTCTGATCCCCGTATTTTGAACTTCCGGGTTTTCAAGATTTACTCGTCGGCTCACGGTGCGAACGTGGGGGGAGACATCACGGAAGGAATCGGATTGCAGATCGGCAAGGGCTGGTATCCGGTGGAGAGCTTCACCGACGGCACCTTCCGTTGGGTCAACAACGACGCGGAGTTCACGGTAACTTCCGGCCGAACTCATCTGGCGATGGAATTGCAGCCGGGCCCCGGAGTCGATTTCAAAAGCATGGTGATCAAGATTCTGGACGCTTCCGGCAGGCAGGTGCAGGCCGCCGAAGTAAAGGGACGGCAAACGGTGAAGCTGTTGCTTCCTGTTGTAAAGGGGAAGGACGCCACTTACCGGCTGCACCTGGACGGCGGCGGAAAGAAGATTCCTACCGATCCGCGAATACTGAACTTCCGCGTGTTCCAGTTGAAGACTTTGGACTAACTCGTTCGATGGACTTCAGCATATAGGCCAGCCGCCTTGGGTCCGCTCCAAGCCCCAATTTCGACGGGACTACAAATTTCGATGCGGTGATCTCGAGCGACAGTGGTTGGTTTGGGGCGCCGCTTCCAGGAATCTCGATTTCGAAATTACCGAAGTCGATCTCGCGGGTAGCCAGCATTTCGCCGCCCGAAGTAACGGTCAGCCGTTGGCCGCGCAAGCCGTCGCCAAGATTGGGTAGCGATCCACAAATCCGCACCGTGCCCTCTCCAGCCGGCAGCATGTACAGCAAGCGGCGGCTTGCCCATCCATCGGTGTACAATCCTTGCGACTCGCGCAGGATGCGCGCAATTTGCACGTGGACGACATAGCTCAGAACCTGCTGAAGCTTCTTTGACGCGCCGTCGAGAAAAGTGGGGCTGATCCGATCCAAAAAATCGCAGCAGATCTTTTGATAGGTATCGAGGCCGTAGGTAAAGTAGCCCGGCGGGTAGCGCAGGCTTCCGTGTCGCCGGAGGATCGCCGCAAGTTCACGGAATCGTTTTCCGCCGCCGGAGAAAGTCTTGGCTTCGCCGTATTCGCGAAGACTGCCCATGTATTCAGGCAAGTAGCGCATCGGATAGCGTTTGCCGATGCGGATGAGAATGTCCCAATCCATCCCCCAGTTCAGCGATTCATCCAGATATCCCAGTTCGCCAAAGACACTGCGGCGGAAATAGACGGTCTGCTGCAGAATGTAGTCCGACAGATAGACCAGCTTCCATAGGTTGAACGGCTCGGTCGCCGGGAACCGGTTCTTCACTTTACCGTCGTAGTCGATCAGATAACCTTCGCCGTAGACCGCGCCAAGCAGCGGGTCTTTCTCAAACGCTGCCGCCGCGAGACTTACCGCGCCAGGCAGAATCACGTCGTCCGAGTTCAGCCAAGATACGATCTCTCCCTTCGCCATCTGGAAACCCTTGTTGATGGCGTGGGATTGGCCTCGATCTTTTTCAGGGATGAACTTCAACCGGCTGGAGTATTCCGCTGCCACGGCGGCGGTTGAGTCCTTCGATCCGCCATCCATGATGATGTATTCGATGTTCGGGTAATCCTGACTCAGCACGCTTTCAATCGTGGCGCGGATGAAGTGGCCCTGATTGAACGACGGAGTGACGATGGTGACCAGCGGTTGCTTCACTAGTGTAGTATCCAAGAAATAAATCGACAGGCCAAGTGCTGTCTCACCCTAAAATCCGCGTTCATCGGCGTTCATCAGCGGCCATTATTTATGCGCCGCCCACTATTAGCCGCCGATCAAGGCTGATTAACGCAGATTTTGCGCGGAACCGCAGTATTCGATCTGTCCAGCTATTTCATAGACACTACACTAGTATGCCGTCCCGCTTACTCGTCGACGCCCGGCCTGCCGGAGCCAACCGGGATATAGCGGGGCAGGGCATTAGCCGCTCCGCGCGTCTTCACATTCAACGGAGTCGATGAGGCAGGAGAGGCGCCGGTAGTCGCCGTTCGATATCGGGCGAAACGTTCGGTCGGCTTCAATTGTGATGCGTCCGGCCTTGCCGCGCAAGTGGGGCGGGCATTGGATCTCAATTGAGAACGGCCCGTGTATCTTGATGTTGCGGCGGTCCAGCGTTTCCCTGTCGAAGCGGACGGTGATCGTAACCCCATTCTCGAACGGCGCAAGGTGGCGCCCTGTAATTCGGACTGTCTGGCAATTGGGCCCGATCGCTAACCGGATCACATACTTCCGGGAAATCCAGTTGTCGCCATAGCGGCCCATAAAGTTGCCGCCGATGCCCAGGTGCAACCCCCACTCGCGCCAGTAGCGTATCATCTGGTTGCGGTTATAGAAAGACCCAAGCAGCAGGCTCAGGGCGATCTTTGGGAAGGACGGGTGGGAAACGTCGAAGAACTGATCCTTGCGATCGAGGACAAACGAGGAGTAGCCAAACACCCAGTCGAAAGGCACGTAGCCGTAGTGGGTTTTGGCGGCGCTCATGATCTCCATGTATACCGGTCTGCGCTTCCCCAGCGTCTTGTTCTCGCGATACATTCGGGACGTCGCCAGAACTTCGTCGATTTTCAGCATGGGATAGCTCTTCGCGATTCGCATCCACAAATCGTAATCGAGCGCGAAGTGCAGATCCGGATTCAGGCTGCCCGCCGTCTGAAAAACGTCGCTCCACATGAATGCGGCAGGCTGACAGATGAAGCAACAGCGGTTGAGTGTCTCTATGTCGAAAGGAAGCGTGGGATAGCGGGCGATGTAAGTCCCGTCCGCTTGCACGTAGTTGGCTTCTCCATACACCACTCCCATGGACGGATTGGCCAACATGTTCTTCACCGCCGTGCCGACGGCGCCGGG
>JANYCV010000520.1 GCA_025360145.1 Acidobacteriaceae bacterium | reverse complement strand
CGCAGATTGCAATACGCGGGCTTCGGCGCCGGGCCTTCCATTGAGGTGCTGAAGCGCTATGCAGCCCAGGCGGACGAGCTGGAACCGGAAGAACCGATGGACCCCGACGCCTAACCCGCCGGATCTCGGTTGTCCATCTGGGCGGCCAGTTTCGTCAGGCGCATCAGAAGCCGCGTTTCGGTCTGTTTAGCCGCCGTCTTTGCCAGCAATGCGGTTGCATCCTGCAAATGTTCCGCCATTCTGCGGCGCGCCTCATCGGCGTCACTTTTCCGGATGGCCGTAATGATTCGCCGGTGGAGCATCAGGGTATGCTCCGGATCGACCAGCGACGCAGTAAGTGCCATCAATTTGTGGACCGACTGATGAACCACCGTGAACATCATGCTGCAAACGCGATTGCCGGAAATACGAAACAAAGTCTGATGAAGCAGCATATCCGCTTCGATAAATCTGGATGCGTCCTTCTTGCTCCGCTCCATGCCGGCGTGTACGGTGGTGAGATCGGCGATATCTTCGGCAGTGGCGCGAATCGCCGCCCTGGCTGCCAGTTCGGGTTCCACGATTAATCTCGCTTCCATCAGTTCGTGGAATGAAATTCCGTCCAGCAGGATCAGAAATTCCATCGATTCACTGAGAATAGACGGCGCCCCCGCGTTCAAATACGTGCCATCCCCAACCCGCTGTGAGATGACGCCCATGATTTCGAGAACTTTCAGCGCCTGCCGCAAAGACGACCGGCTAACGCCAAACGTTTCCGCCAAATCGCGCTCAGCCGGCAGACGTCCGCCGGGCGTCAGAATGCCTTCGGAGATCAGATTCTTGAACACGCCAATGAGTCTGCCGGTAACGTCGTCTTTGGACACAGCCGGTAGTTTCAAAGACATAGGACCGACCAAATATAACACAACTTGCGGCCGGCACCAGTCTTTTTAAGCGGCTTTTGGTTCGCTTATCCCTGCCGCGGCAAAGTAGAAATATCCTGACTGGGTATGTGCTTGACTTAAGTGGTTACGGTCTCTCAGCGTCTTGTGTGGCTGGTGCATTGACGCCCTCGTCCCGCTTCCAGCAGCGGGACGAAGGCGTCCCGCGCCGGCCAGGGGGCCCGCCCCACCTTGTTAAGCTGCTGTCGTAGCAATTACTTGAGTGAAGCACATACCCAGCATGTCCTGTTTTGGAAAGGCAGTAATGCTGACCGGCACCCCTCGGTTCCCTCCGTGTTCATCGTCTCGAACGGCGCTCAATGTGATGTGTTCCCTTCGCAGCGTTCTCAGGCGAGGGACAGGGGGAACTCGCTAACCGTGGCCGATAGGACATTTCTACTTTGCTGCGACACTGGGCCGTTGACCCTTGACGCGCTCCCCTGATTGGTAGTACCATTCACTCAGTTTTCACATACTTCAGAAGGTGGGTAATCCGTTATGCTCCGCAGAAAAACAGCCTTATTGACGAATGCTGGTCCAGCAATCGTGCTTGCCCTGACATTGGCTTCGGTCCTGTTCGGTCAGATCCAGACTGGTCGAATCTCCGGTACAGTTTACGATCCAAATAAGGCAGCGGTCCCGAGTGCGTCCGTAACCGTCACCAACAAAGCCACCAACGTTGCACAAAAACTTTTCACCAACGATAGCGGCGCCTTCGTCGCGCCTTCCCTAAACCCGGGCATCTACGATGTCAGCGTGACGGCCGCGGGCTTCCGGACGACGGTGCGGCAAGGTGTGGAAATGATGGTAGGAAAAGATCTGCTGCTGGATGTAGATCTGGTGCTGGGCGAAACCAGTTCCGTGATTGAAGTGAACGCCGATCTCCCGCTGCTGAATTCGGAATCCGGTTCCCTGGGTCATGTGATGTCGAATAGTCAGATTGTGGACCTGCCGCTGAATGGCCGCGGGTTCAATGAACTGGCGCGACTGACGCCGGGTGTGGTGCTGCTGGGCGGAACCGGAAATGTGAATCGTGTTCGTCCGGAGTTCTTCAATGGAACCACCATCAGCGGCGTTCGCGGCAGACAGGTTTCGTATTATCTGGACGGTACCGATACCAGCGAACAGCACCAGGGTGGAAGCTGGATTCAAACGTCGGTGGACGCGCTTCAGGAATTCAGCGTCCAACAGAGCGCCTATTCGGCTGAGCACAGCCGTTCCGGAAGCTTCTTCAACGCCACCACGAAGTCCGGCACCAACGCGATCCGCGGAACACTTTATGAGTTTCTGCGCAACGACAAGATGGACGCCCGCAACTTCTTCGGCAGCCGCCGCGACATTTTGAAGCGCAACCAGTTTGGCGTTTCCGTCGGCGGACCGGTGGTAATCCCCAAGGTTTACGACGGAAAGAATCGTTTCTTCTTCTTCGTAAACTACGAAGGAATGCGCGAACGGCAAGGCAACGTAGTGACCAGACCAAGCCCGACCGCAGCTATGTTGGCCGGTGATTTCAGCGCCTTGTCGAACACAATCTACGACCCTTTGACCACAGCGCCGAACTCCGCCGGCAGCGGCGCCATCCGCACTCCATTTCCAGGCAACCGGATTCCCACTGCGCGGCTCTCACCGCAAGCGGCGTTCTTCAACCCATTCCTGACCACCGCATCCACGCCCGGAGGAAACTTTACCTTCTCGCCGTCGACGATTCTAGATCAGGACCAGCTCACGACGCGCTTCGACATTAACGTCAGCGACCGTCATAAAGTATTCTTTCGCTACAGCCTGAACGACAACCGCTTGGGCGAGCCTGGAGGCACGCCGGCTCTCGGTCTGGCAAATTCGAAAACGCGCGGCCAGAATTACACCACCAGTATCACAAGTAATTTGCGTCCCACAATGCTGAACGAATTCAGGTTCAACACGCTCTATGGATTGATCAACCTGAATGCCTATCTGCAGGGAAGGGACCTCAATAAGGAAGCTGGAATCAAGGGAACGGAAACACTGCGGCGGGCCTCTGACGTGGGCTCGTTTCCGGACTTCGGCTGGTCCGGCTACGCCAGTCTCAACGGCTCGTCGTTTGACCAACGCCCGAAGACGCAGGATCGCTATACGCTCGAATTCACCGACAATCTGACGTGGATCAGGGGTAAGCACGTAATCAAAGTGGGCGGCAAGATGCGCCACTATCAATGGCTGGGGACGGACAGCAAGAGCTACATGGGCACATGGACGTTCAATGGTCAGAATACCGAAAACCCGTCCAGCCCCACGCGAACCGGCGATGCGTTCGCCGATTGGGCCCTGGGCCTGCCCGGCAATGGCGGACGCGGCTTTCCATCGGACACTTTCGGCGGAAACTACACCGCATGGCACGTTTTTGTTCAGGACGACTTCAAGGTTTCAAATCGCTTAACGCTGAATATTGGCTTACGTTACGAACATACACCTTGGGCCACCGCTTACCGTGGACAAACTGGAACGTTCGACGGAACCCTGGCGCGTCCCATCATCGTCGCCAGCCGGACGAAGGATATCGACCTGGCTGCGCAACCGGCGGCGGCCACCGCTTATGGATATTTGAAGGATCTGATACAAACCAGCAGCGAGGCGGGGCTTCCCTATTCAATCACGTACCCGGACAATACGCAGTGGGCTCCTCGATTCGGCTTTGCATGGCGACCGGTAGGCGAAACGACCGTGATACGCGGCGGTTACGGTATCTTCTACGAAGGTGAGTATACCGACGGGCGCGTGAACCTTAATATGCCTCCGTTCAATTTGAGCGATAGCGCGCTGAATGACCGCGGCGTGATTCCCAACCGCACGCTAGGCGATTTCTACCTTGGTGCCGCGCTCGGCTCGCCGAACTCCACTATCGGGCTGGGACCGGAATACACACACATGAAAATGGGCTACGATCAGCACTGGAATTTCGGAGTGCAGCAGCAATTTTCAAAGACCATGATGACCGACATCGAATACGTGGGCAACAAAGGATCCAACATTCAAGGGAGCAATGCATTCAACATTCCCGATCCTGGCCCCGGCGGCGTACAGGCGCGGCGTCCGTTCCCCAGATTCGCCGGCTTCGGGTATATTGCGAGCGATGTTTCTACCACCTATCACGCGCTGCAAGCGAAGCTTGAAAAACGCCTTTCCGCAGGCGTATGGTTCCTGACGTCTTACACGTTTTCAAAGAGTCTATGGGTTACGAACACTCCTGCCGCCGGCGGCCGTTATCGATTTGAAAGAGGCCCGTCTGAATACCAGGTACCGCATTCGTTTTCCTTCAGTTCCGGCTACGAGCTGCCATTCGGAAAGGGAAAGCGGTTTTTGGACACAGCCAACCGGGTCACCAACGCCGTGATTGGCGGATGGCAGATGCAGGGCGTCTTCATTTTCCGCAGCGGAGTGCCGTACACGGTGGCTCTGTCGCGCGATGTCGCCAACACCGGCGTAGGCGGACAGCGTCCCAACCGGATCGCCTCCGGCAAGCTGGACAAACCGACCCTTGACCGGTGGTTTGATACCTCGGCATTCGCGATCGCGCCCAATTTCACGTACGGGAATTCCGGGCTGCGCATTCTTTCTCCCGACATCGTCCGGACAATCGACTTCTCCGTATTCAAGCAATTCCAGGTGACCGAGAGATCCAGGCTTCAGTTTCGTTTAGAAGCATTCAACCTTCCCAACACGCCAAGCTTTGCAGCGCCCAACTCTACGTTGGACACGGGCACTGTCGGACGTGTGACCAGCACGTCTACGTCACCGCGGCAGATGCAGGTTGCTCTTAAGTTTTATTTTTGATGATAGCCAGCGAACATCCAGTAACGGTGGGGCGGACGCCCTCGCCTGCGCGGAGGCCCCTGCCTCCGCTGTCGCAAGCCGGACGAGGCGTCCCGCTCCGGCCAGATTCCAAGGAATTCCGTATGATGACAATGCAACGAAACCTGATAGCTCTCGCGCTCTGTTGCGCATCGGGGTTGGGCGTGATCAATGCCCAATCCGTCTCCATTCAAGTAGACGCGGGAAAGAAGCTCGGCCCTCTCACGCCAATCTGGAGTTACTTCGGGTATGACGAGCCGAATTACACCTACATGAAGGACGGCAAAAAACTGCTGTCCGAGTTGGCGGCATTGAGTCCCGTTCCCGTTTATGTCCGCGTGCATAGCCTGCTGGTAACCGGAGACGGTAAGGCCGCATTGAAGTGGGGATCAACCAACGCGTATACGGAAGATGCTTCGGGCAAACCTATCTACGACTGGACGATCGTGGATCGCATCTTCGACACCTATGTGGAACGGAAGATGAAGCCGCTGGTCCAGGTTGGATTCATGCCGGAAGCATTGTCTTCGAAACCACAGCCTTACACCCACAACTGGAAACCGGGCGACAAATACAGCGACGTCTTCACCGGCTGGGCACATCCACCGAAAGACTATGCCAAGTGGTCGGAGCTGGTTTACCAATGGACGAAGCACTGCGTGCAGAAGTACGGCAAGGCCGAGGTGGAGTCCTGGAAATGGGAAGTCTGGAACGAACCGGACGGCGGTTATTGGCAGAGCACTCCGGAAGAGTTCCAGAAGTTGTACGACTACACAGCGGATGCGGTGAAACGTGCGTTGCCTACGGCACAAATTGGCGGACCGGATACGACGGGCCCCGGAAGCGAGAAGGCAGCGGCGTTCTTGCGAAGCTTCCTCGACCACGTGCTCCATGGCAAGAATTACGCCACGGGAAAGACGGGGTCGCCGCTGGATCATATTCTCTTCCACGCCAAAGGCAGCCCGAAGTTCGTGGGTGACGGCGTCGTGATGGGAATAGAAAAGCAGTTGCAGTCGCTGGCGAAGGGCTTTGAGATCATCGCATCGTTCCCTGAGTTGAAGGGCAAGCCGATCATGATCGGAGAATCGGACCCGGAAGGATGCGCGGCGTGTTCTTCGCGTGTCTATCCGCAAAATGCGTACCGGAACGGAGTCATGTATTCCAGCTACACGGCGGCAGTGATGCCCCGCCACCTTGATCTGGCGAAGAAGTATGGCGTGAATCTCGTGGGGGCGGTCACGTGGGCATTTGAGTTTGAAGATCAGCCCTACTTCGACGGCTTCCGCGATCTGGCGACGAATGGCATCGACAAGCCGGTGCTGAACGTATTTCGCATGTTGGGAATGATGGCCGGCGATCGCGTTGCGGTGAACAGCACCGGCGCGGCGTCGCTGGATTCGATCACCAGCGGCGGCGTGAAGGACGGGCCGGATATCAATGCAATGGCCAGTGCGGATGCACGCTCGGTAGCAGTGCTGGTTTCAAACTATCACGACTCTGGCAAGCTCGGACCTGCCGCGCCTGTCGATCTGCATATCACCGGACTTCCCAAAGGCAGACTGCTGGTTCAGCATTATCGCGTGGACAACCAGAACAGCAACGCGTATGAAGCCTGGAAGAAGATGGGATCGCCGGCGCAACCCAGTAAGGATCAGTACGCGCAGCTCGAACAAGCAGGTCAGTTGCAACTTCTCGATTCGCCGCGCTGGATCTCCGCTGCAAACGGCGGCACGCGTGTGACGTTCGATCTGCCGCGGCACGGCGTTTCACTCATTCGGGTCACCTGGTAGGGAGCGCGCCATCCAATTCCAACGCTGGCGAATCGCGCTCCTGATTAGTGCGGCAATCGCAATAAGCTATCTCGACCGGCAGACATTGCCGGTGGCGATTGCAGCGATTCAACGCGAGATCCCAATCTCCAATACGCAGTTTTCGCAACTGCAGGCAGCTTTCCTTATCGCCTATGCTCTGATGTATGCCGGCGGCGGAAAGCTAATCGATGTCCTTGGCACCAGACGTGGATTCGTTTGGATCATGCTGACCTGGTCGCTCGCTTGCGCAAGTCACGGGTTCGCCACTGGATTCCGCACATTGGCGATGAGCCGATTCCTGCTGGGGTTTGGAGAGGGCGGCGCCTTTCCTGCGGCGACGAAAGCGGTAGCTGAAAGATTTTCCGCGAATCAGCGCTCCACCGCAATGGGCATCATCAACGCGGGCACGGCAGTGGGTGCTGTTTTCGCCCCGCCTGCGATTGCCGCCATCATCGGCGCGAGTAGTTGGCGCTGGGTGTTCTTCGCCACCGGCGCGATTGGACTGGCATGGATCTTCTGGTGGCTGCGGGAATATGATCCGCTTCCGTCCGGCACAAAGGACGAGGCGAAGCAAGAACAAATCGGCTGGTTGCGGCTGCTGACCTATAAAGAAACCTGGGGACTGGTACTGGCGAAGTTCCTCAGCGACGCGGCGTGGTATTTCTATCTATTCTGGCTGCCAAAATATTTGTATGACGTGCGCGGCTTCGACACCAAGAGCGTGGGATACTACGCCTGGATTCCGTACGCCGCCGCGGGCGTGGGCAGCCTGACGGGCGGATGGTTTTCGAGCTGGCTTCTACAGCGGGGCCGCTCTTTGAACTTTTCCCGGAAACTTACGTTGGGGATGAGTGCGGCACTGATGCCGTTGGTAGCCTTTGTCAGCAGCTCCCCGGTGGAGATGGCAATTGCGTTGTTCAGCGTTGCCTTCTTCGGCCAGCAGTCGTGGTCTACGCTGGTGATGATTCTACCGGCAGATCTGTTCCCCCGGAGTGCAGTGGGTTCGGTGGCCGGGCTGGTCGGTTTCGGCGGCGCCATGGGCGGCGTTGTGTTCAATCTGGTAGCTGGTTATCTGCTCGACCATGGGTACGGTTACGATCTTGTATTGGGAATGGTCAGTACGTTTCACGTCATTGCATTCTGCATAATTCTACTGGCGGTCCGAAGAGTGGAGCCGCTGGTGTTTGAAAGGAAAACATGAAAATCACAGAGATTCGTACTCGCGTTGTCGAGTGGAGAGGAAAGACAGTAGAGCCTCAGCCTCATTTCTGCACCAATCCAATGGATGTGCTGGATTTGCCGAGTGACTCGATGTCCGGCTTCCGTTTTCATGGCTGGCTGGTGGTGGAGATTTTCACCGACACGGGCCACGTTGGGATTGGAAATGCGGCCCTCTCGCCGCGGCTCACCAAACAGGCGATCGATCTTTACCTGAAGCCTATTCTGATGGGCAAGGATCCGTGGGAAACCGAGTATTTGTGGCAGCAAATGTATCGCCAGACGATGGCGTTTGGCCGGAAAGGCGTCGGTATGGTGGCCATCAGCGCGGTTGATATCGCGCTCTGGGATCTTCTCGGTAAAGCGACCGGCCAGCCCGTCTATCGGTTGCTTGGCGGCAGGACGAAGAAGCGCATTCCGGTCTACGCCAGCAAACTGTATAGCCAGCCGCTGGAACAACTGGCAGCCGAAGCAAGTCACTACAAAGAGCAGGGCTACAAGGGCATGAAGCTGCGGTTCGGCTGGGGGCCCATCGACGGCGCCGCCGGCATGGAGCGCAATTTGGAATTGGTGCGGACCGTGCGCAGCGTCATCGGCTATGAAGTGGATTTGATGACCGACGCGTACATGGGCTGGACGCTGGACTACGCGCGGCGTATGCTGCCGCTGCTGGAACCGTTCCGGTTGCGGTGGTTGGAAGAGGCTGTAATTCCAGACGACATCCACGGTTATGCGGCGCTGAAAGCCATGGGGCGGGTTCCCATTGCGGGCGGCGAGCACGAGTTCACATTGTATGGATTTCGTGAATTGCTGGAAGCGAAGGCGGTGGACTACATTCAGTTCGATACCAATCGCGTCGGCGGGATTACGCAAGCGCGTAAGATTGCGGCGCTGGCTGAAGCCTACTCCGTACCGGTGGTTCCGCACGCGGGGCAGATGCACAACTATCATGTCGTGATGGCGAGCTTTAATTCGCCAATGGCGGAATTTTTCCCCGTAGTGGATGTGGAAGTTGGAAACGAACTGTTCTGGTATGTGTTTAAGGGCGAGCCTACGCCGGTGGATGGTTACATCGATTTGGATGAGAACGTGCCAGGGCTGGGACTGACGATCGATGAGGAATCGCTGAAGCGGTTCGAGATCATCGAGTAAAGGTCTGCGTGCGACAATGCGGGCAGTGCGAGTTCTAGCGATTTCGATCCTGTTGTGTGCAGCGTTGCATGCTGAGACACCGGCCGAAGTCCTCAAGCGCAGGCGACTGGAATACCCGGAGCTCACGCAGATAGTGGAACTCGCGCAATCGGCGCCGGCGGAGTTTGCAGCTCAGGCACTGCTCCGTGTTGCGCGGTCGGCAAACCTAAGGGACAAGGCCTGGAAGCGTGAGCTTCTGGACCAAGCGTTTCAAACCGCGGGCGCAGCGCGTAATCCTGTCAAGCGCCGCGTCAGGCCCGGCGAGATTCCATATGGAAGCCGGGAGCGGATGATCGGCGAAGCAGCCAACCTGGGACTCGACCGCCTGACACTTCAAACCGAAGCGGTAAAGGCGATGCTGGCAGTGAACCCGAGGCAAGCCCGCGAACTTTTCCTTGCAATCCCGCAGCCGGTTCCCACCCGTTTGCGCTGCGAGGACGCTTTGGTGGAAGATCCTTCCGCCTACTTTGCGGCAGCTACCGCAATTGCGGCAACCGCCTTCACCGCGGAAGAGCGAAAGCAGGATGACGTGGCATTCTTCCTCAATGAACGCGTGCAGAGGATCGCGTCGCCGGTTGAACTTGCGCCTGCCATGCGGATGATTGCAGTCAGCGCCAACAGGATAACCGCGGCGCAATGCAAGCTTCTGGCAAGTTCACTGGCCGCTGCATTCCAACGGATCGAAGGTGACGATCGGTCTTTCTTCTCCTCGCTGCCTGCAATAGCAAAAGAGATAGGAAGCCTTGCTGGTAGCGAACTTGCCGAAGCATACAAGCAGTTCCTGATCAAAAACCTGACCGGCGCCCGATGCGCCGACAGCGACTACAGCCAGATCGGCGTGGACCTTGCCCTGCTCAAGCTGGACGACCGTAAACCCTCCAAGATAGAGGCTAAAGCAATCCTGGCCTCTCCCGACAGGAAAGCCGAAGAAGATCGCTTAAGAGCGAAACTAATGACTCTTCAATTTGGCGTGGGGACTAGAGCCGCACTGACCGATGAGCAGAAAAGCACTTCGGAATGGCGCGAACTGTTTTCCGGTTTATTGCACGACATCGAGGCCATTGAGCCGGTGAGCGGAGAATCTGAAGCCCTTTTCTACTTGCGCAAGGGCGCCGCCTTCCATGCCCTTCTACTTGTCACGCCGCAAGGGGGACCGCGCGACAGAATTCTGCAAGAGTACATTGCATTCCTAAAAGCCTCCAACTTGCAACAGGAGAGTCCGGTCGAATGGTTCTCCATGGTGGAGTCGCTTGCCGGAGAAACACGATCCATGAATGCAAGCGAGTATAAAAAAATGCTGGATGCATTCGAAGGCTCCGGGAATACCGTGCTATCGCTCTATGCCCGCATGGAGCAGTTGTTGCCTACCGCGCCTTCCTGGGCCCAGCCTTCGCAATAAGCGCAGATGCTGTCTCAATCAATCCCTTCACCCGTGAATCAAATCCGCGAAAACGCTCATCGTGAGTTTGCCCTTTCACAAAGCGATAGTAGATCTGTTGCAGGATCACGGCCAGCTTGAACACGCCTAGCGCTTCATAGTAGGCAATGCCGGATACATCCCGGCCGGTCTTATCCGCGTATCGAGCCAGCAATTGCTCTCGAGAATACCAGCCAGGGGAATCGTTGCGGCCGGAAGAACTGCCCAGCGTCCAATAGCAGAGAGTAAGCCCGAGGTCGGCCAATGGATCGCCCACGGTGGTCATCTCCCAATCCAGCACTGCTTCGATCTTTCCCGGATCTTCCGCATTCAACATGATGTTGTCCAGCTTGTAATCGTTGTGTACGATGGTGGCGCATCCGGACTCCGGAATGCTTGCCGCCAGCCATGCCATTACGCGATCCATCTCCGCGATGTTTTCGGTTTCGGCGCGGCGCCAGCGGTCGGTCCAGCCATGTACCTGCCGATCCAGAAAGCCTTGGGGTTTACCCAGCGAGCTTAAACCAGACCGTTCGATATCGATGGAATGTAGCGTGATCAGCCCGTCGATGAACGCCTCACTCACCTGAGCAGTGAATTCGGCGTCGTAGGGCCGCGAGTCCGTCTCGCGCAGGATAATCCCCTTGCGGCGCTCCATCAGGATGAAGGCAGAACCGATGACGGACGGGTCTTCGCACAACAGATGCACTTTCGGAGCGGCGTGGAAGTACGGATGAATGCTTTCGAGCATGCGATACTCCCGCGCCATGTCGTGAGCCTTCGGCGGTACCGGACCCATGGGAGCGCGCCGCAACACGTACTCTTCCCCGCCCGCGCGGACCAGGTACGTCAAG
>JANYCV010000512.1 GCA_025360145.1 Acidobacteriaceae bacterium | reverse complement strand
CCCGGCGCGGCAAAGCCCGCCGGAATGAAGCCCGTGCCCTGTTGTCCCTCGGTTCTTTGTTCGAGCAGAAAAAGAAGCCCGACGAGGCCAGGCAGTTTATTGAAGCCGCCTTACCCTTCTACCGGCAGGCGGGCTACCGTCGCGAATTGGTCCAGGCCACGCTGATTCTGGGGCGAATTCACCTCCTGCGAGCCGAATTTGAAGACGGAGTTCGAATTCTGACCGGCGTGCTTTCCAGTGCCCGGCAACTGCAGGACAACCAGCTCGAGGCCATGATCCGCGAAGGGATGGGAGAAAATCTTCGCGATCAGGGCGCCTGGCCGGAGGCTTTGGCACAACAGGAGCAGGCGGTCCGTTTGCTGGGGCCCAAGAGCGTCCCGCCCCGCTTGTATTGTGCGGAACTGCACGGGCGTCTCGGTCGCGCAAAAGACGCCGAACGTTTGTTGTCCGAAGTCGAACATCTTCTTGAAAGCAGCCCCAACCGCCTGCTCCTGTTCGATTTGAGAATGAAGAAGGCTGAGCTTGCCTACCAGGAAGGCCGGATGCAGGACGCCATGGCTTTCTCAAGACAAGCATTGTCCGTTTCGCCCGCAGCCGGGGACGGTGCCGAACTTGGCGCGAATTTGATGGAAGCCCTGGTCCTTGTCCGCACGCGGCAGGGGACCCGCGGTAACGAACTCGCCCAAAACGTGATTGCGAAGTTAGAGCAGGCCAACTTGATCCTGGCCGCTTCATCGGCACGGCTGATGCTCGCCGAAGCCTTGCTCGCCTCGGGCAACTCCAGTCCGGCTCTCAGAGATTCCGCGCGAGGGATGGCGCTCCAGGCGCTCGTTTTCTTTGAGCCGCGGCGAATTTTAGAATCCGTCTGGAGAGCCCATTCGGTGCTAGCCCAGGCATCATCGCGGGACTCGCGCGAGAAAGAGTCCCATCGGATCGCCGCTGATTCCGCGCTGGCTCAATTGAAGTCTCATTGGCCTCCCGGAAGCGTGGAGGGTTTCCTCCAACGGACGGATCTCAAGTTGCTTTCCACTGTCATGAAATTTTGATGTCCGTATTTTTCGCCCGTTTTCGCTTAAGAAGTTTGTAGGGTTCCATTTCAGTTTAGAGGAGGCAATATGGCAGCAGATCCTGTGATTATTGATGGAGGAGGATCCACTCGCATCAGGTATCTTCCGTTAACCGGTATTGGTGATATGGACAGTCTCTTAGCCGTGGGTCCGCTTCCCCCAGGGTTCACCCCGCCCGGAAAGCGCGGGTCGCAGCACACCTTTACGGCGAAGCTGTTCACAGCCTTGAAGATCGTATTTATCGACCCCGATACAGGAGAACCAACAGCAATCCCGGTCGTAGGTAGTTTCGCTTTGTCTCCAGGAGACAAGATCGTAATCGCTTCCGGCCCGCTAACCGTTCAGGTGGACATCGGTCCCGCCGGCAGTGGAAATTCCGTCCTCACCAGTTTTGGGCCGCCGTCGGGGCCCCCTCAGGTCGCCAAGAAGACCGAGCAAGGACGGCCTCGCTATCTGATCGATGCCGCTCCTCCGATTGATTCGGTGACGGTCACTCTTGGCGGAGTCACAAGCACGCCATTCGATGCGGCAACAATGAGCAGCTCGTACACCCAGGTCCACCTTAGTACACCCTGATCGGCCTAAGTGCCTGATCTGTGACTTCGAGTCGAGTCGTTTATTTTGAATATCGACTGCTGCTCCTAAAACCCGAGCGCCGACAGTCCGGCGCTCGGCTGCCCGCCCAGTCACAGACGCGTTCAATCCGGCGACGGCCGCGGCTCGGAAGTGCTTTCCGAACCGCGCGCAGAAGCGAGCGATGCTGAAATCCTGCAAAAGTAATTTCACGACGAGCCTAAGCTGACGTCGTGGACGAGCTATGCAACTCTCCGTGCAGCCACGCCCGGGCAAGAATCCAGTCCCGTCTGACGGTGCGGGGGGAAACCCCCAGCACCTCCGCTGTCTCGTCTTCGGTCAGGCCGCCGAAAAAACGCAGTTCCACCACGCGGCATTGGCGCGGGTCGAACTTCTCCAGACGGGTGAGCGCCTCATCGATTGCGGCCACCTCGTCCAGACGTTCTTCCGAAATCGCCAGTCCGTCGGTCAGTTCCACCTGCTGCCGGTCGCCCCCGCGCTTGGCCGCCTTGCGCATGCGCCCATAGTCCACCAGAATCCGGCGCATCGACTGTGCGGCGGCAGCGTAAAAGTGAAGGCGGTTCTTCCACTCGATGCCGGCGTCGCCCAGCAGTTCCATGTAGGCTTCATTCACCAGTTCCGTGGCTTGTAATGTGTGGCCGGAACGCTCGCGTCCCAGCGATCGCGCGGCGATGCGGTGCAGCCTGGGATAGACCACTTCGATTAGGCGCGATTCAGCTCCGCGGTTGCCACCGCGAAGTTCATCGAGGAGTCGTGTAACTTCACCACCCGCGTCCGCCATGCTGTTTACTCTCTCACACTTGCGCGATGCACCGCTACCAGCTTCGCGGCTGTCGACTCACCACCCGCCTTCCAAGTTCACGAAATGCGCTACTGTGTCCACGGGAGCCAACCATTAAACCCTGCACCATACGCAACTCCCTAAAGTCCAGCTTCGCGTTCTCCGCCCCGGGGCGTCAGCGCAATCACCCTGGCTGCCCCTGCGGCAAATCGCACTGCCACCGACCGGGTAACCCTGGGCAATTCAGGCGTAAAGGTTTCCCGGCTAGCCTTCGGCACCGGCACCCGCAGCGGTCAAACACAACGCGATTTAGGTCGGGACGGTTTCACCCGTCTGGTCCGTCACGCATACGACCGCGGCATTCGCTTCTTCGAAACCGCCGAAAGCTATCGCGGAATGCCAGAAATGCTGGCCATCGCCCTCAAAGGCCCCCCCGCGATAGCTACAAAGTGATGACGAAATACAGCGTCCACGCCGCCGCCGATCTCAACGTCAAAATCGACATGCTCCGCAAGCAACCCGGCTCGGAATACGTCGACATCCTGCTTTTCCACTGCATGCGGAATCCGGCTTGGGCGGACAACGCCAAGCGGCTCCAGGATGGCTTCTCGGAAGCCAAACGCAAGAAGATAATCCTGGCGCACGGTGCCTCGGTCCAAGGTCTGCCGGCACTGCGCACCTTCCCTGACACGCCGGACCAAAAAGACGTCGATGTCCCCGGCAACGTCAACGAAGTGGTCACGCAGACTGAAAAAGTTCATTCCCAAGGCGCCGCCGTAATCAGTAGGAATCTGGTCGGCGAAGGCCGTTTCACCCGTGCCGGGCACCGCGAAGCCGCCATGAAATTCGCGTTGAACCTGGGCGTGGTGAATTGCGTTACTCTTGGATTCAAGCACACTGCGGAAATCGACGAAGCCATCGACCGCATCAACCGCGTAATGAAGGTCTGATACAGCAAAAGTGAAAGCTAAAATAAGCGTCAATAGTATCTACGGATTATTCCAAGCCGCGGCCGCCAGCGGGCGGATGCGCCAGTACTTACGGCGTTATGTTTAGAATTGGTCTACTGCTCGGCGACCCATCCGGCATCGGTCCCGAGATCGCTGCACGACTCTTGAACTCCCCGGAAATACTGTCTCTGGCGGATATACTCGTACTCGGTGACCAACGGCTCCTGCCGATTGCGGCCGCTCCCGTCAACGGCACGGACAGGAAATCCGCCGCACCAACGGGCGTCATCTCGATCTTCGACTGGCGTCTCTCCCGTCCTTCCAAATATCCGTTGGGAATCGCAAATGCCGCGTCCGGTACGTATGTTCTCGGCACCCTGCGATTGGCAGCCGAAGTAATTCGTCGCAAAGAAATCGACGCCCTCGTCTACGCGCCATTGAACAAAGCCGCCATGAAACTGGCCGGCATGCACGAAGAAGATGAAATGCACTTCCTGGCGAACCAGTTGGGCTATTCCGGCTACATGTCGGAAATCAATGAGTGCGACGGACTATGTACCACGCGCGTCACCTCACACGTGCCGCTCCACGCAGTCGCCGGCCTGATCACACAGGAAAGAGTTCTCGATGCAACCCGTCTGATTCACCGCACGCTGGTCGCAAACGGAAATCCCGCACCTCGCATCGCAGTGGCGGCGCTGAATCCACATGCCGGAGAGGGTGGCCAAATGGGAACCGAGGAGATTACCACCATCGGGCCCGCCATCCGGCAGGCAAGGTCGGAAGGCATCTTAGCCGACGGTCCATTCCCCGCCGATACTGTTTTCCTGGCGGCCCGCAATGGCCGGTTTGACGCCGTGGTTACCATGTATCACGATCAAGGCCAGATCGCCACCAAGCTCCTCGGCTTCGAACGCGGCGTAACGATCCACGGTGGTCTCCCTCTGCCGATCACAACTCCCGCTCATGGCACCGCATTTGACATCGCAGGAAAAGCAACTGCCTCGGTCAGCGCGATCCGGGCGGCCTTCGCAGTTGCCGTCCGCAGCCTCAACTCAAACCCATCCTGTTAACCGGCGGAAAGTCCATGTTCAGAGCGGTCAACGCATTATCCAAATTCCCGTTGGTTCTCGCACCCCCGCACGCCGAAATCCCGCACCCAGCGGGCTATACGTAATAACTCCATCGAGGAATGTGCGTGACTCAAGTAATCCAGGTAGGGCGGGCCCCCTGGCCGGCGCGGGACGCCCTCGTCCCGCTGCTGGGAAGCGGGACGCAGGCGTCAACGCTGCCAGACCGTACCTACTCAAGTCAAGCACATACCCACTTAACTCCAATGTTTTCGCAAACACACACAGGCAGCAGATCGTGGGCAATGCCGGGGCGCAGCCAGATCGTAGTTCGATAGGACAGTGCAGCCCCTCGCTTCCATCGCAGCGGTGAGTTGTTGCGCCGTGAAGTTGCTGCAACCGGCCAATCGCACAAGGCCCGGCTTCACCGCGCCGTCCATCGCCGCAACCGCTTCGTCCAGCCCGCTTGCCGAATCAAACCTGTGAAACATGTAAAGATCCCAGCCCCCGCCGCCTCTCATTGACACCTCGGAAAGAACGTTGTAACGTGGTTTAAACGTTGAGCAACCTGTTCCGGTCACTTTCATGCAGATCACAAGCAAGTCGAAACCAGACCACCACGCGGCCAGTCCCCGAGTGAATAAAACAGCACGGATTCTGCCGATTCTCGCCCTGCTGGCAGCGTCCGGCGCAATCGCCAATCCACTGGAGCCGCTGATCAAGGCAATCAATATAGAAGTGGACGCAAAGCGCGCAATGGAAACCGTAAACCGGGTCTACGCCACCGATCGATGGTTCACCTTCCCCAAATTCGAAGAGACGGCACAGTATCTGAAACGCCGCTTAGAGGAAAGTGGCGTAAAACAAGTCGAAATCGGCGGTGCCCGCGCCGACGGCAAAACGCAGGCCGGTTTCTGGACGATGCCGCTCGCCTGGGATGCAACGCAAGCGACCCTCGAAGTAACGGAACCCGAACGGATCTTGCTCTGCGACTACCAGCAGGTTCCGTCTTCCCTTGGTATGTGGAGCGGTTCCACGCCGAAGGAAGGCATCACCGCCGAACTGGTCGACATTACCACCACGCCATGGGCCCAGGTGAAGGGCAAGATGGTCCTCACCGGCAAAAAGTCGGATGGCCTCAAGTACCAGCTAGTGAAATACGGCGCGCTCGGTGCCGTCAACGGGTTCAGCGAAAACCCATCGCTCGAAGACGGCCGCCAGTGGATCAACGCCTGGGGGGACAACGGCTGGGGCTTCACCAAAGCGAGCACTCCCTTGTTGTCCTACTCGGTTACTCCGCGTCAGGCCAATCGCCTGCGCCAGATTCTTGCAGCAGGTAAGAAAGTGATGGTCCGAGCGGTGGCGGACACCCGTTACTACGAGGGCCGCTATCCATGGGTGACGGGCGTAATACCGGGAGTCAGCTCCGCCCAAGAGGTGCTCGTCCTCGGGCACACAGCCGAGCAAGGCGCGCAGGACAACGCAACCGGCGTCGCAACCATGGTGGAAGCTTTGCACACCATATCGCGCATGATCGAGTCCGGCAAACTCAAACGGCCGGAGCGCTCGATTCGCATTTTGTTAATGCCCGAAGTTTACGGCTCGTTGAGCTATATCTCCGAAAACGCCGCACGAATGAAGCGTACCGTGGCCGCGATGACCGTCGATACACCGGCAGCCGCCTACGACATGGCCGGAACTGAGTACACGTTCTACATGAATCCGCACGTCGGCATGTCTTACACCGACGCGTTGATTCAGCGGATCGCCAACAGCTATTTTCCGCCCTCTCGCCCGTGGCACTGGCAAGAGTACGTCACCGGAACGGATACATACCTCAGCGAACCCACCGTCGGCGTGCCTACTGTTTGGCCCTACAGTGGCACGGGTGTGCTGACTCATCACAATAGCGAAGATAAACCGGAGACGGTTGACATGCACTCGCTGCACGATCTGACGGTGCTGGTGGCCTCTTACCTGTATTTCAATGCCACAGCGGCCGAGCCGCAAGTGCGATGGCTGGCGGAGATCACGCTGGACCATACCTTGCAGCAGATGCAGTCGACGGCGGCCACTGCTTTAGACGGACTGCTTTCCGGCAATGCAGCGGCCGGAACCCATGGGCTTGAGCGAATCCAGTATCTTGCCGGCCGCGGCGCGCAATCGGCACTGACCGCCTTGCGAGTTGTACCGCAGAATCGCAAAGAAGCATCATCCCGATCCCTGGAACCGGTATTGTCGCAAATCCACGATTTCGAAAGATTGCAACTCACCCGGCTGCGCTCCGCCGGCGCGAAGGATGTGCCCCAGGCCCGCTCCCCCGAAGCGGAGAAAATTGTGGTCCGGCGCAACCGCCTGGGCACGTTGCCCATGGACGATCTTCCCCAGGATCAATGGCGCGGCTACCCCTCCGGCGCATGGGACAAGCTGGTGACGATGGCGCTTTACTGGTGTGACGGCAAGCGCAATTTGGCCGACGTGATCCATCTGACGAAAATGGAAACAGGCCCGACAGACTTCGACTTCATCGGCTACTTCCGCTTCCTCCGCGAGCATGGCTACGTCGACTTCCAATGATGAAAGATACACAACCGCGAGCACGGGTATGTGAACTTCCAATGATGGAAGATACACAACCGCGAGCACGGGTATTTGAACTTCCAATGATGGAAGATACACAACCGCGGCCATGGGTATTCAAACTTCCAATGATTGACAATCCGCAACTCAGACAAGGTGGGGCGGGCGCCCTCGCCCGCGCGCGACCCCCTGGTCGCGCTCTTCAAATCGCAGTCCACTCTCACAAGCGAAAAACCACCAGAATCGCCTCCATCGCCCTCCTCACCGCAGCACTCTGCCCCGCGATAGACCTGCGCGCCCTCCCCGAGTTCTCCCGCCCGAACCCCCTAGGCGGCGTAGTAGAAATCGACAGGCCCGGTTCAAAGTTCGCAGACGCAATTCAGCTCACCGCGGCTCGCGGCGCATACGCATCATTTCATCTCGTAGCAAAGTTAGATCGCCCATCCAACTACGAAGTGTCCCTTCACTTCCCGCTCCCAACCGATATCTACCGCGAATGGTTCCACTTCAACACGCCGGACAAAAAATACTATCCCGACGCACTGATTCCCATTCGTTCGCCCTACCGGTCAAAACTTCCCGAACCCGACAACCGCATTTCTCAGCAAACCGCGCAGGCATTCTGGATCGACATTTGGATTCCGGCCGCCACCGCCCCCAGCGTTTACCGCGGCGAAGCGCGACTCACCAGCGGCAGCGAACACAAGTCGATCTCAATCGAAATCAACGTCACTCCCGCGGTCGTCCCGGAGAAAGACGCCGTCACGCTCGATAACAATTCCTACGGTACAAGCTGGCTGCTTGACCAGTATCCAAAAACGCTGAAAGGGCTGCAAACAATAGCCGCCGGCGACCAGAAACTATTCAAGCTAATTCACCAATATCACAAGATCTTCTACGATCACCGCGGCACCTTCCACCAACTCGGCTACGGACACGCGGGTAAAGTAGGTCCGGAGTTCGCGCCGGAACTCACCGGCACCGGCGCGCAAAAACACATCGCCGATTGGTCCCGGTTCGACCGTCACTACGGGCCGCTGCTCGATGGTTCCGCCTTTCAAGGGTCCAAGCGTGGCCCGCGCCCCATTCCCTACGTCTACCTGCCGATCAATCCCGAATGGCCCGCGACTTTTTTATGGTGGGGCGAGCCGGGGTATGAAGCCGAATTCGTGAATGTGGTTTCAGAAATGGAGCGCCACTTCCGCGAGAAGAATTGGACCTCCACGCGCTTTGAAATGTTTTTCAATCACAAGAAGCGCTACAAGGGCTTCCCCTGGGATGGCGACGAAGTGCGCTTTTCCCGCGACAACAGTTATCTGATTGATTACCGCCGCATGTTGGACAAAGCCGTCCCAGCAAATTCGCCGGTTCAGTTTGTAATGCGTGCGGATTCCAGTTGGACTATGGAACAGCAGTTTGAAATATTGAAAGGCGTCATCAATTTCTGGGTGGTAGGCGAGGGCTCCTTCAGTTGGTATCCCGGCGCAGCGCAGCAGTTGAAGGCCCGCGGGGACACTGTGTGGACGTACGGCGGCACACCGCTGGTCCAAAACATCTCAACGGCAATTACCTTAAACCCTCTCCGTTCCTGGATCACCGGTGTAGATGGATTCGTCCGTTGGCAAACCGTCGCTCCCGGAGCCGATCCCTGGTATCAACTGGAAGGCGGCGGAGAAGTGCTAGTCTATTCCGGAGAGCGCTTCGGAAGACCCGAACCCCAGGCCAGCATCCGGCTCAAGTTGCAGCGGAATTGTTTGCAGGACCTCGCGCTGCTAGAAGAAGCGGCCGCCCAAAAAGGCCAGCGTGCGCAGATTCAGCAAGAGGTAGTCAAGCGCTACAACGGAACCAGCCTTGCCGCCTGGCGAAACACGCGCCCGGCATTATTAACCAAGCCGGTTCTCGAATGGAACAACGCCGATTTCGATGACGCGCTCAAGCCTTTTGAAGCCCGCTTCTCGAATTTGGAATCAGGCGCATGGCAGCGCGTGCGGGACTACGCGCTTTCCTTGGAGGCAAAATGAAACGCGTGTCCGTCCTGTTCCTGGCAGCATGTCCCCTCTTCGCTGTGGACGCAAACCGGATGGAACGCGACCTGGATGAAATCGCGCGCGTGGCTGCAATCATGGTGGACGGCGACGTCTGCCAGCGGATTGTAACGGCCCGCGCCCTGCAAACCATTTTCCGCGTGGACCCGCGCGATCAGTGGGCCGATAGCGACAACTACGACGTGAACGACGAAGCCTTCATCCGTACAAAGAAAACGTTGATGCGCCTGAGCCGGATGGTGGACTATCCGGTGGACGTAAACCTATGGATGCCGCTAGCCGCGAATCCGCCGCGTATCCATATCGTGATTCGAAACCGTTATGAGATGAGCCAGTTCTGGCCCTGGGGCAAGCTGCACCAGGAGATGATTCCGGAGATGCAGTCCGTTCTCAGCAGCGGACAGCGGATTGCCGTGAAGCAGAAACCGGGATTCATTTCCGTGCTGGCGCCGGTGCGGAATAGCTTGAACGATATCGTGGGGCTGGTGGAAGTCGTCACCCGCATCGCGCCCGATGCAAGGGAGAACGTCAAGTAGAGACTATGCGGAAACTCCTCTACATGTTCGTGTTTTCGATGGCGGCGAACGCATCCCAGCCGTACTACGACCGCGTTCACGATTCCAAAGTTTTCAGCGAACAACGCAAGTATCGAATCTTCCTGCCTGCCGGCTATGAGTCGCAGACCAAACAATATCCGGTGATCTACTACTTCCACGGCCACAGCGATCGCTACACGCTGGAAAAATACGACAACGGTCTCGATACTGTTCCGAAGATCGCCGCATTCGTTGCAACCCATGAAGTGATTGTGGTGGCCGCCGATGGATACGTGGCTCGCGACTACACCGGTTTCTATGGAGGCACGCCGTACGATGTGCGCCGCGAGGGCGGCGAATTCGACTACGCGAAATACTTCCTGGAATTAACCCGCCACATCGACTCGAACTACAGAACACTCAGCAGCCGTAGATACCGCGCCACGTCCGGCCTGAGCATGGGCGGCTTCATGAGCCTCTACTTGAGTGCGCGTTATCCAGACCGCATCGGCAGCGCGTCGTCCTTCAATCCGGGCCCGGAATTCTACGTGGGTGAAAAAGACGCACGCTCGCTGTGGCGTCCGAAAGATCATGTGCTGAATCAGGAACATTCGATGATCCGCCTGATTCGCGCTTCCGGCGACTACATCAGCCAGTATCACGAAGAGACACGCACCGCCTACGCCATCACGCCGACGGTAGATTTCGAATATCGCCGGGACGAATACCACCGCCACTGGGCAACCTCCATCGCCGAAACATTCGAGTTTCATATGCGCGCTTTCTCGAACCCGGCGCTGGACACAGCACCTCTGGAATGGAATTACACATCTGCTCACCGCGACAGCGAAGTATGGAATTACCGGGTGAAGGCGAACTCCGCGGGGCCTTCGCTGTTCTCATTGCGGCATGTGAGCCAGGGCGGCCTCGGGATTTACACCCGGCGTTGGGCTCCGGATGGTCCGTCGGCAACATGCACGGCAATCGACGTCACAACCGCGCCGCTCTACCATGCACGCGCGAATTACCAAATAGTGGATTACAACGTCGCCACCGGGAAAACGAATCGGCGCGAGTCCGTAGCCGACACCGAAGGCCGCCTACAATTCCAAGTCGACTGCCAGGGACATGAACTCGGCTTTGCGGGTCCGGGTACCGGTGCGCAATCGCTAGTGCTGCTGCCCGTGACGGCGAAAGGTATCCTTCGGGTATTGCCCGGAGTGCCTGTAACGGTGCCCGTGCGCGTATTCAATCCTCGCAACAGCCCGGTTGACAATGTTCGCACGGAACTGACATCCGATTATCCAACCGTCAACATCGTGCACGAAAAATTCAAGCAAGTTCAAATTGGGCCAGGGGAGACTGCCGATCTAAGCTTCAATCACACAGTCCAATTCACCGCCGGCGACGGCGATTTCGCAAGGGCCCGCCTCACGTTGAAACTTTCAGCCGAAGGCATGAAAGAAACCACGCAAAATATGGATGTACTGATTGCTCCGGATCACATGCCCGCTGCCGCTGAGGTTGCCGTACTGGATGGTCGCACGCAGACGTTTCCGGTGTTCCGGCAGAAGGGCAATCAAGGCGGCGGCGCCACCGTCCAGCGCACCGTCAGCGAAGGGCGCGGAAACGGAAATGGAAAACTCGAAAAAGGGGAGCAGGCCACTATTTGGGTAAAGCTGAATCAAGGCCTGGATCCTTTCGACAAGAATAACTGGTGCCGGGCGAAAGTCTATACCGATTCGCCCATCCTCACCGAAGTTGCCAATATTGAGGAAGTGAAGCAACTCGAGTGGACCAGCGCGCAGAGCCGCACCAGCGTTATCGAACTCTCAGCAAACCTGCCTTCAGGCTCCGAGATCCCATTTATTCTCGATTGTGAGTCCTGGAGTTTTCACTTCACGCCAGACGAACGTTATGGCAAAGAGCTACTTTACCAAGCCTTCCAACTCCACAAGCACCATCTCTTTTCGTGGAAGTGGAAGCCGAACGATTGACAAGGAGGAACCATCATGTTCTTGAATTGTGTACGTCGATTAGTAATTCTGTTATCGCTTGCGCTGTTATCCACGTTGGTAGCGCCGCTTTCCGCGCAGCTATCGAATGCCACCGTCAAAGGAATCGTCACGGACGCCAGCGGCGCAGTGCTGCCGCAAGCCATGGTGGAGTTAATCAACACAGGCACTGGCGAAAAACGGGAGCAGCGAACAAGCGGAGAAGGGATCTACACCTTCAACGGACTTCCGCCGAGCGACTTTTCCATCAAGGTGACCGTAGCCGGATTTTCAGACTGGTCCGGCCAGTTGACCCTTCGCGTCGCACAGGAAGCGGTTGTCAATCCGTCGTTGCAGCCGGGCAATGTGCAAACAAGCGTCACCGTGGTGGACGTCACGCCGGTGATCAACACCGCAGCTTCTTCCCTCAGTGACGTGAAGGAGGCTTCGCGCATCGGGTCGTTGCCAATGCAGACTCGCAGCTTCCTGAACATCCTGAATTTCACCCCAGGCGTCGTCGCGAACAACTTCGCCGGGCAAGGGCAAGGCTACACCAGAGTGAACGGACTGCCCGGTGGGTCCATCGATTATCTGGTGGATGGCATGACGGCATCGGAACGCTACACTAATGAACTGCAGCGCCTGCCCCAACCCATCCCGACGATTCAGGAATTGAAGGTAAGCACCTCCAACTCCAGCGCCGAATACGGCCGTCCCGGAGTTGTCGAAGTGGTCACCAAGAGCGGTACGAACGACTATCACGGCGAACTGTTTGAGTTGCATCAGAACAGCGCATTCGCGGCGAAGACGTTCCACCAGCAGTCGGTCAATTTCCTGGTGCGCAACGAATTCGGTGGCAACTTCGCCGGACCCGTCTGGGTGCCGAAGCTCTACAACGGGAAGAATAAGACGTTCTTCTTCGTAGACGCGGAAAGCATTCGCCAAAGCTCCGCCGCGCAGGAACGCTACGTTGTTCCGCTCCCCGCGTGGAAGGCCGGCGACTTCTCGACTTACAACGATGACGCGGGCAATCTCATCAAGATTTACGACCCGCTCTCCACCCGTTTTGATCCGGCAACGAAATCCTACGTTCGCACCCAATTCCCCGGCAACAAGCTTCCCGCGGACCGTTTAAATCCGGCCGCAAAAAAGGTTGTCACCTATATTCCCGATCCTAATGTGAACATTCCCTACTACGACGGGCAGAACTATCAGAATCCCAACGCAGGCCAAAAAGACCAGCGCACGCTCGTTACGGCGAAGCTCGATCAGGTGCTCGGTGCGAATCGTCTGTCGGGCCGTTACACTTATACGGACCAGAGCAATCCAGGGCCGAAATATTTCTTGAATCCCAACACTCGCCTGGTAGGAGGCCACAACGCGGCGCTCTCCTTCACGGAATTGATTACCCCTTCGATGGTCAACGAGGTGCGCGCGGGCGTCCAGCGTTTCCACGCCTATCGCGGTCCCAAGATAATCGACCCGCCAATCACGCAGACACTGGGTTTACCCACATATCCGGGCACCGTTGCATGGCCCGGAATCTACTTCGGCGACAGTTGGACTCCCAACGGCTACTTCGATGGAATCGACCGCGACAATCCGCAGGATGCTCCAAATCTCACCTTGAACTTCGCCGATAACCTCTCATGGACACGCGGCAAGCATGAATTTAAATTCGGTCTCGCCGTGCAACGCAGTGCAGTGAACACGTTCGAAACCGGGCAGCCTGGCGGAGACTATAACTTCTCGGGAAACTTCACCGCGCTGATGGATCCCGCAGCCGCGGCGACGGGAACTTTGAATCAACCGGTCACCAACACCGGCGCCGCTCTCGCTGATATGCTTCTCGGCTATACCGATTATTCAGCTCTGAACCAATACCCGCGCTTCTACACCCGCCAGACGAACTATTCCGCCTACGTGCAAGACAACTGGAAGATCAGCCGCCGTCTGACGTTGAACCTCGGCCTCCGCTATGAGTATTGGACTCCATTTGCAGACAAGCGCAACCAATCCTCCAATCTCAACCTCACAGCCGCCGGCGGACCGGTGGTAGTCTACGCCGGCGAAGGGTCTCTCGCCAGTCACGGCTTCCCGCAAACCGTTGTGGATGCCTATACCAAGGCCGGTCTCCGTTTCCAGTCGGCAGCCGAAGCCGGCTTTCCTTCTTCGCTGTGGAAAATGCCGAAGAACAACCTGGCTCCTCGCATTGGCGCGGCGTTCCGCTTGGATGAGAAGACAGTCATCCGCGGCGCGTATGGACTATACTACTGGGTCATGCCGCTGGTGCAGTACCACCAGAACACGCGCAGGAACGCGCCATTCAGCTACGGCTTCGAGAGCAACGTGGACGACAACGACAACAATGCCGCGGAGCTGGTCTTCCCCGTCGGCGGCAGTGCCTACGCCAATCAGTCCCCCAATGCACGGACGTTTGGAAATAACTTCATTACCCCCAGTGCCCTGTCGATTAGCGAAGGCAGCGGATTCCAAATCTTGCCCTGGGAGTCCAACTACAAAACACAAACGGCGCAGGAGTGGAATTTTACCATTGAGCGCGCCCTTCCGGGAAGGCTCGGTGTCCGCGCGTCGTACGTCGGCAACCACGGCAGCAACCTGGTGAATTACGACCCGATCAACGTACCTGTTCCTCGCTCGCAAGCGCCTGCCGGAGCAACCGCTCAGCAGCGGCGCGCCTACGCGCATTTCGCTTCATCCAGCACCGGCGCCATGGACCTCATGCAGTTCATTGGTTACTCCAATTCCAATCAGCTCCAGACAGAAATCAAGAAAAGCATGTCGAATGGATCAGTGGTTCAGGCGTTCTACACGTTCCAAAAAACATTGACCACTTCGGAGGGTTCAAACAATTCCTTCGGTGGGCTGGAAATGCGGCCGGCCGGACTGACCAGCAACGCTTCCACCGACTCCCGTCTGCGTGGGATTTATGCCGTGGACAGCGGACTCCCCAAGCACACATTCAGCGTCAATGGAATTTACGAGCTACCCTTCGGCCACGGCAAGAAATTCCTGTCGAACTCCGGTGGACTGGCCAACCGTCTGGTCTCCGGCTGGAATGCATCCGGCTTTTACTACCTGCGCAGCGGGCTGCCGTTCGCGCCCTACTATTCCACTCGCGGATCCAGCACAGTGCTTGCTCCCGGCAAGACAGGTATTCTTCCGTCGGACAAACGTCAGGCAGCCGGGTGGTTCGATCCTAGCGTGAATCGGGCCGATCAGGGCCGGGCTTACAACGGAGAAACATTCATCCGCCGCGCCAACACACTCGACAACGATTTCCTCAACTACATTCCCAGGAACTATATGAGGGGCCCCGGTTTCTACAACGTGGATGCGTCATTCTTTAAGATCACGCCGATTACGGAGCGAATCAAACTCCGCATTGAAGCGCAAATCTTCAATCTGCTCAATCACAAGAATTTCGGACTGCCAAACAACGCCGGCATCATCAACGGCGGTGTGGGCCTGCCGCGAATCGTGCAGTTCCAAGGGAAGATCGAGTTCTAGCGTTCGCTTCGGGAGGGCCGCCTGTAGGCCCTCCCCATTACTGCCATGATCCTTAAACCAAATCAGCTTCGTTTTGTCTTAACTGGGTATGTGCTTCACCCAGGTAATTGCTCTGGCAGCAGCAGCTCAGGTGGGGCGGGCCCCCTGGCCGGCGCGGGACGCCCTCGTCACGCTGCTGGAAGCGGGACGAAAGCCCCAATGCGCCAGCCACACGAAACGCTGCGAGACCGTACCCGCCTGCACCAAGCACATATCCAGCTTGTGTTATTCGTATTGACCACCGTACTCCGCGCGACGGCCGCAGAGTTGATACTGCCTTCTTCCGCCCTCGATCGCACCGGCGTGGCATCGGTAATCTATCGCATGCCCGGCGCCATTACTGGCAACGGGACACTGGCCATCCGTTGGACCGATAGTTTGGGTCGCGTGGTGGAACAGCGAACCGAACCCATTCAACTTCTAGATGAATCCGAAGCTCGTTTTTCGCTCGATATGCGCCGTGCCGTGGCGATGAAAAATGAACTTCAGGTCCATCTATCGCTCGACGGCAGAAATCAAAAAGGCGACACAGCCCGCAGAGAAGAAGATGCGCGAGTCAGCTTCATAGCCAAGCCACCCGAGCACGATTGGCAGGACTACGCCATCATCATGTGGCAGCCATACCCAAGCGCGCTGCTTCCCGCGCTCCAGTCGTTGGGCATCAACGGCGGCCAGCACAACGGTCGCAACGGATCGCTGCCAACGGCGCTGATCGAAAACAACCTGCGTTGGTACTCAGAGAACATTGGAACCGATTTCTACGCGGAATATCATCGCTACCGTTCGGACCGTATCCAGAACTGGTCGTTCCTGCAGGCGAAGGAACTTTACGCAAAAGATCCAACCAGCAAGGAGGCGTTCAAGCGCCATCCCAGCTTGTGGGATCCAGTCTGGCGCAGCAGGATTCACGACCGTCTGGTAGAGGCGGCCAAGCAAAATGCGCCGTACCGTCCCTGGTTCTACAGTCTGGCCGATGAATCCGGCATTGCGGATCTGGCGGCGTTCTGGGACTTCGATTTCTCAGACGAATCGTTGGTGCAAATGCGGCGGTGGCTGGCTACTCAATATGCGTCACTCGCCGCCTTGAACCTGGAATGGGGCAGCCACTTCGCCACGTGGGACCTGGTCACTCCACCAACCACGCACGAGGCGATGCTGCGCAAGGACGATAATTTCGCCGCCTGGGCGGACTTCAAGGAATGGATGGACATCTCTTTCGCCGATGCCCTAAAAATGGGCACGGACGCCATTCACGAAGTGGATAAGGATGCCTACGTCTCAATCGGAGGCGGCCAAATGCCGGGGTGGGGCGGTTACGATTATTCGCGCCTCACGCAGGCGCTCACCGCCGTTGAGCCATACGATATCGGAAACAACGTCGAGATTATCCGATCGTTGAATCCGGACATGCCAATGTTGACCACCGGCTTCGCGAGTGGCGATTGGGAAAAGCATCGCGTGTGGCGGGAACTCCTCCATGGCAATCGAGGTCTGATTATTTGGGACGAAAAGCTGGAGTATGCCGGCAGCAGCGGCCCGGGCACCCGCGGTGTGCAGGCGGGCAAGTACTACAACGAAATACGCGGCGGCATTGGTGCCTTGATCATTAACAGCAAGCGCGTCACCGATCCAATCGCGATCCATTATTCCCAGGCCAGCATGCGCACCGATTGGATGCTTTCCCGCCGCCCGGAAGGCGACGCCTGGACAAAGCGTGGTGCCAAAATCGAACGAACAGACAACGATTTCATGCGCCTCCGCGAGTCCTGGTGCCGCCTCATCGAAGATCAGGGCTTGCAATACAACTTCGTCTCCACCGGCCAACTGCAACAGGGAGAACTGCTGAAGGGCGGCTACCGCGTTCTGGTTCTGCCGCGTTCAAGCTCGCTTTCAAACAGTGAAGCCGATGCCATCCGGGAATTCGCAGCCCACGGCGGTTTGGTGATTGCGGATGGCGAGCCCGGCACCTTCAATGAACACAGCCGCCGGCTCGAGAAATCGCCCGTCGCCGATCTGTTCGCCGGCGGCAAAGCAATTCTAGTCAATGCACGAACGTTGGAATACCATCAGGACCGCCTGGCCAACAAGGAAGCCCCGGTCCACAAATCGGTGGGCGATCTGCTGCGGTCGAATGGAGTGCGGCCTGAATTCTCTGTCACCGATTCCGCCGGCCAACCTGTGGTCGGAGTGGAGGTCCACGTATTTCGAAATGGGGGAACGCGCCTCGTCGCACTGCAATCGAATCCGCAACTGCGCGTAGACGAACTGGGCCCGCCGGATTTCCGCTCCAATGAACGTTTCGAAGTCCCTGTGGATGTCACCCTCACGCTGCCTTCGCCGCAGTACGTCTACGATGTCCGGCTGGGAAAGCCCATGGGACAGCGGAAGACCATCGCGGTTACAGTCAATCCGTATGAGCCAACCATCTTCGCAGTGGGGCCGGACCCCATGCCAGACCTGCGTGTATCCGCGCCAACCAGTGCCCTCCGCGGTACAAATGTCAGCGTCGCGATCGCATCCAACCGCAGCGCCGCGGCCGTTCACGTCTTCCACATCGACGTAGAAGATTCGCAAGGCAATCGACTCCCGCACTATTCGGGAAACATCGTCGCGGCGGCCGGCCAGGCGATGAAGATGTTGCCGCTCGCCTACAGCGATCCAGCAGGCCCGTGGAAAATCCAAGTCCGCGACACTCTTACCGGGCAGACAAAAATCATCGCGCTCAATGTGAACTGAAGCATGGCAAACGCGAAACTAATCACTCCGTTCCTCTTGTGCGCGTTGCACGTCCAGGCGCAGATCTATTCGCCTGTAGTGCTGAAGAAGGGCCAGGCCGATTCCACGAACTTGCAGGCGATGGCGCGCGACATCTTCACCCAATCGGCCGCGGTCACACCCCGCGAGAAGGCGGAGGCCATCTGGCGGTTCTTCCTCACCGACGGCCGTTTCGTGAAGCCCGGGTTTTGGTATCACATCGCCGGTTGGGCCTATGAGGAGCCAAGGGGAGAAGTTCTTGATCCCATCAAGCTGCTGAACAGCTACGGTTTCGGGCTATGCTACCAGATCGCGCCGCTGCTTGCGGACCTCTGGGAAGCCGGCGAAATCGGACACGCGCGTGTGTGGTTTCTTACCGGCCACACGGTGGCCGAAGTATTCTACGACGGCGCCTACCACTACTTCGATTCCGACATGATGGGCTACAACTCCCTGGACACCGGACCGCTGAAGAATCGGCCGGTAGCCTCCGTTCATCAGCTCGAACAGGACCCAAGTATCATCCTCGGCAAGCTGACCGGGCCGCGGCAGGTGGATAGAACGGCGGTGGATGCACCGTGGTATCCCGCCGATGTGCGCGCGAACGCAATCGAAGATCTGGCGAAGCTCTTCACATCGACGGACGACAACTGGCTCTACGCATTTGAGCGCGCGCCGCACGGGCACACCATGGATTTCGTGCTGCGTCCAGGGGAACGCATGATCCGTTATTTTCAACCGGAAACCGCACAAACGTTCTACCTTCCTCAGAAATTCGATGGGACATCGTGGCGCGACTTCCCACAGGAAATTCCCCAATACAACATCCGCACAGGGGATGGCCCAAAAAGTCAGAAAGACACTCGAAGTTGGGCCACCGGAATCATCGAATACAGACCGCCTGTCGTGCAACCAGTCTTTGATATGCCCGCTCCCTACGTGATCATCGACGCGCACTTTGAAGCCGATGTTCACCTCCGCGGCAACGAAACAGTGACTGCGGAGACCTCTACCGATGGCGGCCGAACCTGGGTCTCCGGCACGGCGTTGAACGGACCATTCGACGGACACTGGAAATCGCAACCAGCCAGCCGCGCAGTCACAGGTTCCTACGGATATCAAGTTCGCTTTCAACCACAAAGCGCGAAGCTTTCAGCCGTCATCCTCACCACGCGCTTCCAGTTGAATCCCAGAACACTGCCCGCATTAGCACCCGGCCGCAACGAATTGCAATACCGGTCCGGCACCCAGCGAAGAACTGTGATGCCCGTCCGCGCGGACCAAATTGAAAAAGCCGCATCGAAGACTATCAACATCACCTATGTCGGCGACCGCGCCCAAGGTTACGTCATCAACAAATCGCCGGCGCCCGCGGAACTGCTGTTCGAAGTAGCCGCCGCTGACGGGCTGACGCTCACAGGCTTCGACGCCGGTGGACGGTTCCTCGATTTGCGCGACGGCCTCGCGCCCGATAAGTTCACTGCGGAAGTACGCCGCGTAGCCCCCTGGCCCGCGAAGACTGCACCAGAGCCCTCAGCGTCTATCTCCTGGGCGCTTCGTCCCGAAGGTCCGTACAGCGTGCTCTGGACCCACGATCCGAAGCTCACCTGGAGAGACGGCCAGACCATCAGTCGAACGCTACGCTGGCCTGAAGCAGACCGCAGTGTGCGCGATCTTCCCGCGGCAACGCGCCGCATCTACGTTCGCTACCAGATTCGCGGCATGGCCATCGACGACTTCCGTCTCGCCGCAATCAGCCCCGCCGCCCCGTCGTCATCCACGCTCCAGATAACTCACCTCTGGCGGGAGAACGGCCAACCCCGGAAACACATTCAATCGATCGGCGATCCACAAGCGCGACAAAGCTATTCCGTTCCGGCTTCCGATACCGCCATCATCACCAACGAAGCGGTAATCATGGAATGTCCGCAGAAGCAGTAGTTCCACTCTGTGGGGTGATGTCGTTCGCCACCAGCACATTCACCAGCCGGTTCATCTCCTGCACCACACGCCCGCACAAACGCGGCTCCACATCGGCGGCAATCGTCATTCTCGATGCGCCTTCGTACAGTCTGTCGGGAGTCAGAACCAAACTCTCGATATTCGATCCCTTCGCGGTAAGTATGCCGACGACGCGCATCAGCGCGCCTGGCTTATCTTCCAGCCGGACTTCAATAACTTGACGCATCACAATCTCCTCGCAAAAAAAACAAACAGCGGCTGTACGGTTCAAGCGGCACGGGCGACATTCATCGCCGATGCCTTGCTAATACCGATACGCTGTGTGAGGAGAATCATGGGAAGCTCCGGCTATGGGCCGTAACAGAAGCTTACCCCAAATGCCGTTCGCCTACAAGCCATAATTTCACCAATGCCGTTTTAAACTTCCAGCTTCCAAGGCTTGCGATATTCGCGATACAAGTACTGATGCGCTTCTGATTGTTTGACGATTTGCTTGGCATCGTCCCAATCCACCCGCGTCTTCGCTCTGTAAGAAGCGTTGCCAAGCAGGCAAGTCTGCGACGATCGAACGCACGATTCAATATCGCTGTTCGGCTTCTGCCTGCTCCTCACGCAATCGATAAAGTTCGCCCAGTGCAGCGGATGCGGATCTGCAACACGCTTCATTTCAGACGCCGGCAGATCCGCGCCCTTCTCAGGCGTGAATTGATATCGATTCCGGTCCACATACAAAGTCCCGTTCGTCCCATGGAACGTAATCCCCATCAGCCGCGCCGGATTGCCTTCCGTGTTATTGCAGCGGTGCTCCCAAGATCCAAGAAAGCCGGTGTAGTCGAAAGCAATTTGCAGCGTATCCGGAGTTTCGCTGTTATCCCGCAGCCAGTATTTCCCGCCCAATGCGCTAACCGATTTCGGCATCGCCTCGCCAAACGCCATCTGCACGATATCGATCATATGGACCCCTGAATCCGTCACCTGTCCGCCGGCGTAATCCCAAAAATAACGAAAGTACGAGTACGCTTTCGGATACACGCCAAAGCGGTTCGGATTGAAGGTCCGCTGCGGCGAAGGCCCAAGCCACAGGTCCCAATCCAGCCCCGGCGGCGCAACCCCATCCCCCGGATTGCCTATTCCTTCCGCCGGCATATTGTTGTAGATCCAAGTGCGGGCGAACGCAACCTTTCCCAGCATGCCGCTTCGCACAATTTCACAGGCCTTCTGGAAATGCGCGCCGGATCGCTGCCACGTGCCCGCCTGCACCACCCGTTTGTATTTGCGAACAGCCTGAATCATAGCTTGCCCTTCGTTCAACGAAAGACAAACCGGCTTCTCTACATAGACGTCTTTGCCCGCTTTGCACGCCTCCACGGTCATGTAAGGATGCCAGTGATCGGGCGTAGAAATGCACACCGCATCAATGGACTTATCGGCAAGGATCTCGCGGAAGTCCTTCACCTCCCGGGCTTGATGCCCCTTCTGCCGGGCGATAGCAGCCGCCTTCTCCAGATTCGGCTGATACACGTCGCACACTGCTACAGCCTGCACGCCGGGCTGTGCCATGGCGGCTCTCAGATTGTCGCTGCCCATCACACCGGTGCCAATAAATGCTACGGCGATTCGATCGTTCGCACCCTTGACAGCTCCGGTAAACATGGACGTAGTCAACAGAAATGCCCGCCGTCCCATCGGCTGCTCGTTCATACCACTCTCCTCTACTCCAACGAAATCTCAGCCGTCTCGGACCCGGCCATTGATTTCAAATCCTTCCAATCGAATCGCTCGTTCCGCACCGGAAGTTTGTGTGCCTGCGCGTAACTATTGCGCACCGTGCGAACCTGCTCCGCCCATTCCCCGAACGGCAGCAGCAGTTCGCGATAGACCAGATAGCTCATATCCGTGGTCCTGTCGGGAAGATGATCCTTCACATCGTCCACCTGATGCAAAAAGCGCCGCCCATTACCTTCTGCCAATCGCGGTAACCAGGATTTATACCAAGTCGCGGTCGCATCGGCAAGCGCGCGATTGCGGGACGAACGGATCAGTCCAACAATTTCCAGCGCACGGTCTAGACCCCGCACGGCCTGCTCGCCCTGGTTCTTCTCCGCGGCAGCCGAGGCATTGCGGAACGCCTCATCGATTTGCCCCAGTCCGCGAAGCATCTCCAAGTTATGCCTGTAAAGTTGCGCCATCGAGAGAAAGACTTCCAGATTGTAAGCATTCAATTCGACGCGTTGTATATTCCGGTGAAGCAATCCCAGCAACTGGTCATTCTCCACCAGAAACTCAGCAGCCAGTTCCAGCCGCCGGCCGTTTTGCTTCGCCCACTCAGACGAATACGCCAACTGCATCCCAGGCACTGGCGGCAGCGGCAAATGCTGATCCTTGGCAGGCCTCGGAGTCTCATAAATCTGATCCGATCTCCCCCAGATCGGCGTTCGCGCCGTGGACGGACCCGTCTCCCAGCTATCCGGCCAAAACTGCGCCTGCGTACTCATCAGTCGATAGACAGCGTCCATTTCAGTCTGATGCGTGCCATAAAAAATCGGAAAAAACGCCGCCATGCTTTCGGCCGGAGCCGGCGCACCAGGATGCCAAGCCGCCGCGGCGGCAGTTGCATATCCCAGCCAAAATGTTTCGGGATGCAAGCCCATGTCGCCCCACGCGGCATTGATCGTGCCCACCAGATCGGCGTCTCGCCGCGCCGTATCGAACGAGGTTTTTCGGAATGTCTCTTCCCCCCGCCGCTCCCCGGGACGCCCCGGGTGCAGTTGCTTTGAAGCCAACACCGGATAATAGTTAGGAAAGAATTTCTCCTCCCCTTGCGACGATGTGTAAATCATTTGTCGTATCCCATGTTTCCGGAACGCGCGATCGAACTCAGGCGTGTAAACTTCGCCATTCACAAGATGCGCGGGCAGCGACGGAATGTCATTCGCCTTCAGCGGGTACTCGCCCCAGAACATCACCGTGCGGCCCTGGGCGTGCAAATAATTTGCCGTCTTCGTCACGAACTCCGCCAACAGCTTGCCCACGCTGCCCAACTCCTTCGCCCGCGGCGCTTCGCGGCATTGGGCATTGTCCGCCAAACCGATGTAGTAAGCCTCGTCGGTAGACAAAAATACATACTTCCCGCCCTTGTTCGCGTCCAGCAGGTCCTGGAACATGCCCTCCAGAAGTTTGTACGAATCCGGATTCGTCACGCACAGTTCATAGTTGCTGTTCGGGAACGCGCGAAGCTTGGCATACTCTGGATGCTTCAGGATGAACGCGATGTGCCCAGGGCCGTCCAGGAAGGGAACCAGTTGCACGTGATACCGCAGACCATAATCGGTCAATTCCTGAAGCTCCGCCGCGGACATTGCCTGCGGCTCCACCAACGCCGGAGCGCTCTTGAATTGGAAATGACCTTCCAGCTTCACGGCAATGCCGTTGATCTTGAAAAACGCCGCCTGCCGGATCGTCTGCTTGAACGTTTCCATCCGGTCCAGATGATGGGCATCGTCCCAATAAATATGCCGCAACTGCAAGTCGGGCCAATCCTCAATCCGCCCCTCGGGAAGCAACAGCTCTCCGTCCTGCGGCTTCAATAGCTGAACCAGTGTCGTCGTCCCGTAGAATAATCCCACAGCCGAATTGGCAGTAACGGTCACAAGCTCTTTCGTCAGGTCGATCCGGTAAGCTTGCTCAGCCAGCGCCTTCTTGTCTTTATCCTGCGCCGGTCCCACAGTGACGGAGTTAGGCGCGATGCGAAGCCGAAGCGTGCCGGCGCCGGCAGTAGGGGATGCCGCCATTTGAAAATGGTATCGTCGCTCCAGTTCCTCCCGGAACGCGGTAACCGCAATATCCGGCGTCGCCACTCCTTGCAGATCAAGCGCCCACGTAGGCCGGAACGCGAAGTTGGCGGCGCCAAGCTGTACCGATTGCGGCGCCGGCATCACCGTAAATCCGCGGGCTTGCAAAGGGGATAAAGTTGCCGCTCGAATGGCCGGCGAAGACAGCAGCACAAACAGAATACAGCGGATCGATTGTTTCATTAGGCACCTATCTTGCAGTTTGCATGATACTATACCAAAGATCGAAAACACGCAAATGATGCATCATTCAGGCACGGCCACGCGGCGAATTCTGCGCCCTCCGCAAGTACGAGGCGCCAACCGGGCGGTGGTCCTCCAGCTTCTGCGCCACCACGAACGCTTGTCCCGCGCGGAGATCGCACGGCAGAGCGGGCTTTCCGAAGGTACCGTCTCCCGAATTGTCGCCGAGCTGGTAGACGAACGCCTCGTCTCGGAAGACGGCATCGAAAATTCCACCGGAGGCCGTCCCGGTAAACGTCTGCAATTGGATCCCAAGCGCGTGGCCTTCGGAGCCGACATTCAGAATCGCGAAATTCGCTGTTCGGCCGCAACCATGCGCGGGCGCCTGGTTGAAACGCAACGCTTTCCAACACCCGCGCGCTTGCCAGAAGCGCTCGATCAGATTGCCGCGGAGTTCCTAGCCTTCCGCAAACGCTTTGGGTCCGATCACGTCGAAGGCCTGGGCATCAGCGTCCGCGGGATCGTGAACAGCGAAACCGGAGTGCTGCAACTGGGCAGCCGGCCGGACTGGGTGAAGGTGCCCATAAAACAGATCCTGGAACAGCGCCTCAAGGTGCCGGTGTTCGTTCAGAATAACGTTCGCGCCGCGGCGCTGGCCGAATACAACTACGGTGCAGCGGAGGTGCATGGCAGCCGCTGTTTTCTGTTCATCAAAATCGATGAAGGCGTCGGCACCGGCATACTGCTGGACGGAAAGCCATACCTCGGTACCCACATGGCCGCCGGCGAGTTCGGCCAGATGGTGATTGCCACCACAGGCGGCCCGGAGCGTCATGACCGCCCCGGCTGCCTGGAGCGCCTGGTCTGCAACTCCGCCATCTGCGAACTCTATCTGGGATTGTCGGGAACAAAGCGGCAGGCGTCCTTGGGTGACGCCACCGCCCGCATCCGCAAGATTGCCCAGCTCGCTTTGGCCGGCGACCCCGCCGCCAGGAAAACAGTCGAGGAAACCAGCAGATACCTCGGTGTCGGCATCTCCAACATCATTTGGGGCCTCGATGCGGATGTGGTCATCATAGATGGAGTGATTTGCGACGCCTGGCAACTGGTGGAACCCATGCTGCGCGCGCAATTTCCGAATAACCGGGACTTGCCCAATTTCCGCCACCTGGTGATTCGCAAATCGGCACTGGCTGGCGATGCGGCTTTGATTGGCGCAACCACCCTTCCCTTCACCACCGGCGAGCGGCCGCGGGTGTCCCAGACCGTTTCCGTAAGCTGATGGCATCGAAGCATTTCACCCGCACACTCACGCGCCGCGACCTCATCGTCTACGGCCTGGTGATTCTCACGCCCACCGCGGCGTATCCGGTCTACGGAATCGTCCAAAGCGTTTCAAACGGCCATGCCGCTCTCAGCTATCTGGTGGCAATGGTGGCCATGTTATTCACCGCGGCAAGCTATGGAAAAATGGCCGGAGCATTTCCGTCGGCCGGATCCACCTACACCTACGCCGTCCGCGGACTCAACGCGCATATCGGCTTTCTGGCCGGATGGGCGATGATCCTCGACTATTTCCTGATACCGCTTCTCAGCGTCATCTATGCGGCACTCACCGCGGAGAGGATGCTGCCCGCGGTTCCCTATCCGGTGTGGGCCGTCTTGTTTACAGCCGCGATTTCGATAGTCAACGTCCGGGGCATTCACGTCACCGCGCGTGCCGGCAACTTCCTGATGCTGGTAATGACCGCCAGCGCCATTCTCTTCCTCTTTCTCGCGGCGCGCTGGATCGTCGCCGCCGGCGGCATCGCCGCGTTATTCCAATGGCGAGGCGTCTTCAACCAGAAACTGTTTTCCATACACCCTCTGATGATGGGCGCCAGCATCGCAACACTTTCCTACATCGGTTTTGACGCGATATCCACCCTCGCCGAAGATGCCATCAACCCGGAGCGCGACATCAGCATCGCCACCCTTACGGTCTGCGTTCTGCAAACGGTCTTCTGCGTACTCACGGTCTATCTGGCAACTCTGGTATGGCCGGATGTTCGATCCTTCCCGCACACCGAAACCGTAATCCTCGATATCGGCAAAGCAGTAGGCGGAAACTTCATGGAAGCAGTTCTCACCTTCGTGCTCCTGGTGGCTGGACTGGCCAGTGCGCTAACCGGACAAGCAGGCGCCTCCCGTTTGCTGTTCGGCATGGGCTCGGATGGAGTAATTTCGCGGAAGGTCTTCGCCTACGTGGACCCGGTTTACAACACACCTACCCGCAGCATCCGCCTGATGGCGGCCATCTCGCTAACAGGCGCTTTAGTGCTTCCATTTCAGATGGCGGTGGAGCTACTCAATTTCGGTGCCTTCGTGGGCTTCATCCTGGTAAATTGCAGTGTGATCCGCCACTTCTACATCCGGCTGAAGCAACGGACCGGCATCGCTCTGCTGACGAACCTGCTATTTCCATTGTTGGGAGCGGTGGTCTGCGGATACGTTTGGATCAGCCTCAGCCGCGATGCAAAGCTCGTAGGCTTCGCATGGATGGGCATCGGAGTCGTGTATCTCGTTGCCCGCTTCAATTCACAGCCGGAGATACCCAAGGTCGAAGGCACAGGCCAATGACCGCGCCAACCGCGATACCGGCAAAGTCGGCGACCATATCGTGCGTATCGAAGCTTCGTCCCGGCGAATACAATTGCCCGAACTCCAGCAGTACGCCGAGCGCCGCCACCAACACCAGCAGCACCGCCGCGTTTCGACGGCGTTCATGCAGAACCGGAAGCCATGCCAGCAACGCATAAGCCAGCCCGTGCTGCACTTTATCGTTCACGTGGAATGCGCCAATCATTTGCATCGCGCTGGAATCGCCGGGAAGAAGACTCCCCACGATGACAGCAACCACAGCCGCAGCCCAGATAAGACGCACGAGGATGGTCCGATGCCCAATGCGAAGCAAGATCATTTTCCAGATGCTGGGTATGTGCTTCACTCAGCTAATTACCACGGCAGCAGCCCAGGTAGGGCGGGCCCCCTGGCCGGCGCGGGACGCCCTCGTCCCGCTGCTGGAAGCGGGACGAAAGCACCAATGCGCCAGCCACACGAAACGCTGCGAGACCGTACCCACTTGAGTCAAGCACATACCCAGTTTCCAGTAGAACCGTTCATCGCAGTCACTGTCAAATCGTCTGGTAGTGTCGTAATCGTGCGTTGAAGGGAGAATTGGCCCAGGGTGGGCTGCAATCGGAGAGCATCGCTACCAAATGTCAGAGCTTGATAGAGAACGCATCGGCCGGGGTTTGAGTAAACAAGGGAAGCGTTCTCGTTTTGTGGAAGTGCTGTAGCTGCTGCTCGACGGTGCGGCCGATTCTGTTCACCTGTTGCGTGAACTTTAGCGTCACCAATGCGTCGTCAAGGCGAAATTGATTTACTAAAAAGTGATCAGGGTGAATCACTTCAATATCGAAAGGATCGACGGACTTGGACTGGAAGTCCTTGAGATTGAAAGTTACTATAGTCTGCGCACCTGATTTAATAGCGGCCGCAAGGACATGACGATCCTTCGGATCATTTGTCAGTCCCCCTTCTAAAGTCTTGTAGCCCTCAACCCAAGCCTCCGGAAAGGCTTGAGTCGTGTACCTCGCCGCCCGCTTCAATTCACAGCCGGAGATACCCAAGGTCGAAGACACAGACCAGTGACCGCGCCAACCATGATACCGGCAAAGTCGGCGATCATATCGTGCGTGTCGAAGCTTCGTCCCGGCGAATACAATTGCCCGAACTCCAGCACTACGCCGAGCGCCGCCACCAACACCACCAGCACCGCCGCGTTTCGACGGCGTTCCTGCAGAACTGGAAGCCATGCCAGCAACCCATAAGCCAGCCCGTGCTGCACTTTATCGTTTCGGTATCGCGTCCATCTGACGGCGGATGGCCATAAACCGTATCTGGAAGCTGTTGAGGAGGCTTTCGGAACTAATATCGACTACGCAATGCTCACCAAGATCTACGGTGAGAATGAGACCGGCGAAAAACGGTACAGTCCTGCGGAGTGCACCGGAAGCCGCGTTCAGCCAGTGGTAGGGAATCCTGACGCGAAGCATATGATCACCAGCTACGGTGAGCGCCAAAACCTTACCATGCGGATGCATATGAGGCGGTTCACGCGCCTGACGAATGGTCTTTCAAAGAAGATTGAGAATCACATCGCGGCTATCTCGCTCAACTTCATGTATTACAACTCCGTCAAGACCCACCAGACCCTACACGCAACACCCGCAATGGCCGCTGGTTTGACCAAGGCCCATGGCATCGTCCGGTTAATGAGGAGCGCCAGGAACGCGTGACGGCGGAAGCCAAGACTAATCTGACGGAACGGCGCTACAGCCCAAAGGGTCCAGCGTTGGGGCATGGCGGCTGAGTGAAAATCGGTGCCATAATACGCCATTGGATCGGAACCGTGGCGAAGAAACGGCGAACGTAGGGCTAGACAAGGGAGTTTCATTGCGTATACTATCAAGTAGGTGAAAGCGAGCCGAAAGGTAGAGCAGTGGCGTACAATTCCAAAGCTATAGCAAACGAGTTCTTGAAGATCGGCGGGGCGAACGGAGTAAAGTTGACCCCGATGAAACTTCAGAAGTTAGTTTATTACGCTCATGCATGGTGCCTCGCTATCAAAAAAAGTCCGCTAATTAATGAGCGTATCGAGGCCTGGAAGTTTGGCCCGGTGGTTCCATCCTTGTATCACGCATTCAAAGCCGTAGGAGCAGGTGCAATCGACTCGCCCGCTACAGAGCTTACCTTTCTCGGCAAAGAGATACGGTGCTTCGAGCCATCGCTTGATAATTGCGATTCGGCACCCGAAGACGTTGAATTTGCTCGACAACTTTTGGGGAGCGTGTGGAAGCGATATGGCAAATACACCGCACTTCAGCTCTCTGAAGCAACCCACCAGCCGGGCACGCCATGGCATCAAGTGCGCATGAAATATGGCGATGTCCTCAACGTTGATATTCCAGATGACACGATTAGGGAATATTTTGAGGGTATCGTTGCTAAGAGGCGGGCGAATATTTAGATGCCCGATCTCGGCGATCCGAGCGATATAACTCTTGAAGCCGTCGAACTAATCGATCCGCTGGGCGACGTGGTTCCCACCGCAAGCGCTGCGCAGGAAGTAGAATTTTTTGCCCAAAGCAGGTCGTCCATCCTACTCCAAGGACTCGGGCAAGATATTGCTGAGCGAAAGATATACGCTAAACATTTCTTTCGACTAGCATGTAGCTGGCTGTTCATCATTACCCTGATCCTATTGCTCCAAGGGCTCGGTCTGTGGAATTTTAAATGGCAGGACAATGTCGTGCTTGCGCTGATCGGATCTACAACCGTTAACATCCTTGGAATTCTGTATGTTGTAGCAAACTATCTGTTCCCAAAGCGCTGACGTTAAACTTCTTTAACATTCAAATTGACCCACTACCGAAAACTACGGGAGAAGGTTGCAATCGCTGGACGTATTTGAAGGGCTCGGTATCGGCGCCGCTCACCGGATCGGAACCGTGAAACCGCATTTTTTCAAGTCCCAAAATCTTTCAACTTTCTTCCACTTAAAATCAGCAACTTACAGCCACCCCTCCGCAACACTCATAGGTCCCCTATGGAAAACTTGAAATCGCAAGGGCTCGTCTCCACGCACCCTTAGCCGAAGGAGAATAAGGAAATGGCAAGTGCGAAACAGATAGCGGCCAACCGCCGCAATGCGAGCCTCCCCAGGGGGCCGCTAAGCGCCGAAGCCAGCGCAGCGATCAGAGAGAACGCGGTAAAGCACGGACTCACAGCGAAGCACGTAGTAATGCAGCATGAAGACGAAGCAGACTATCACGAACTCCGCGCCAGCATCGTCATGGAGTACCAACCGCTCACGCCCCAGGAGCACCGCTTTGCAGACCAGATAGCGCAAAACTACTGGCGTCTCCTCCGCTGCCGCAGGGTAGAAACCGCAACATTCGAAAACCGTCTCGGCACCCTAACGAGCCGCCTCAAAATCGACCCGGAGGCGCCAATCGACAACGATGAGGGAATCTCAATCTGCA